>JAOTUD010000122.1 GCA_029864065.1 Gammaproteobacteria bacterium
ATGTCGTCACGTCGCTTGAATGGAGTTCCGGCAATAGCTGGTATTTTTTCGATCCCGAGCTGCAGCTGGCTTTTACCGATTACCGGCTCGACAACAACACCGCGGATAATTCCATTTATCGCGCCCTGCCAACCCTCAGTATCGATACCGGGCTGGTTTTCGAACGCCCGGCGGGTTCGGAAAAACAGTGGCTGCAAACCTTCGAGCCAAGACTTTATTTCGTGCACACGCCATTCGAAGACCAGGACGATATCCCGGACTTCGACACGTCGCTGAACGCCAGGACCTACAGCAACCTGTTCAAGAACAACCGTTTTACCGGCGCCGATCGGATCGGCGATACCAGCCAGGTAACGCTGGGCCTCGCCAGCCGGGTTTACGATAACGAAAGCGGCGATGAACTCCTGCATCTGCGCGCGGGACAGATTTTCTATTTCGAGGATCGGCGCGTCAGCCAGGACGGCCTGCCCGATACCGCTACGAAATCGGATACGATCACCGAACTGGACATCTGGCCGAACGACCGCGTAAAGCTCGCGGCGCGCCTGGTCTACGACCAGCAGCTAAGCAAGGTGAACGACAGGGATTTGTCTATCAATTACGCCGACCGGGGCTTTGCCGCCAACCTCGGCTATTACTTTACCGAAGACGTGCTGGAACAGGCGCTGGTTTCGATGGTCTATCCTGTGAACGAGCGCTGGACGGTCATTGCAAAATACCACCATTCGCTGCGTTTCGAGCGGACGGTAGAGAATTTGTTGGGGTTTAGCTATGAATCCTGTTGTTGGGGCCTTAAAATACTTGCCGGTCAAAAGGGCGCCGTGCTCGATAACTTTGCCGAAACCGACAACAGTATTTATTTCGAGCTTACCCTGAAGGGTCTGAGCAAGGCCGGCCGGGATATCGACGCGCAGTTGGGCGACGCCATTCCGGGTTACGTTCCCGATTTCTGATTAACATTAGCGCATGAAAATTTACCGACTGACAATTCTTCTCCTCGGCAGCCTGCTGACGATGTCACCTGCCGCGGCGGTGCAAACCCCCCTCGACTCGATCGTCGCAATCGTCGACGAAAGCGTTATCACGATGCGCGAACTGGAATACAGAATCAAGCTTGTCGTCATCGACTTCAACAGCACCAACCGCCGCCTGCCCGGTGAGGATGTGCTGCGGCGGCAGGTGCTCGAAGCAATGATCAACGATTCGCTGCTGTTGCAGGAGGCCAATCGGCGCGGCATCAAGATCACCGACAGCCAGCTCAACCAGACCATGCAGAACATTGCGCGGCAGAATAATATGAGCCTGTCCGACTACCGCAAGCTGCTGATCGCCGACGGGCTGGACTACGACAGGTATCGCGAGGCGGTGCGCCGCGAACTGACGATCAACACGCTGCAACGTCAATACAGCCAGCGCAATGCGAGCATCAGCGACACCGAGGTCGATGATTTTATCGAGCGCAGCAGCGACGACGGCGCCAATTTTGAGTACCGCCTGTCCCACATATTGATCGCGCTGCCCGACGCGGCGAGCCCCGAACAGGTCGACGCGGCAAAACAGGTGACCAACGATATCTTGGCCAGGCTCGACCAGGGCGAGGAATTCGATCAGCTGGCGAACGCTTATTCTGCCGGCGACACCGCGCTGCAGGGCGGCAACCTGGGATGGCGCAAGAAGGCCGAGATTCCGAGCCTGTTTACCACGCAGGTGCTGGCTATGGAACCGGGCGGCCATGCGGGCCCGATCCGCAGCGCCAGCGGTTTTCATATCGTGCACCTCAAGGAACGCCGCGATGTGGAACAGGTCATCAGCGAGCAGACGCGCAGCCGCCATATCCTGATAAAGCCCAACGAATTGATCTCCGAGGAGGATGCTCGCAAACGATTGCTGGAATTTCGCGAGCGAATTCTGGCGGGAGAAGATTTCGCGAGGCTGGCGCGGCTGTACTCGGTCGATTATACCTCCGGGGCCGAGGGCGGGGATATCGGCTGGAAGGATCCGGGTTCGACCGTCAGGGAGTACGAGGAAGTTGCCGGGCGGTTAAAACCCGGCGAAATCAGTGAACCCTTTCGCAGCCAGTTCGGCTGGCACATTGTCGAGGTAACCGGCCGACGCACGGTCGACGAAACCGCGCAAAACAAGCGCAACAAGATTTATTCGCAGTTGCTCGAACAGAAACAACGCGAGATATTCGATCTGTGGAAGCGCCGTCTCAGGGATGAAGCCTACGTCGTGTTCCCCGACAAGCCAGATGCCTGAAGCCCGGATCATCATTACCTCCGGGGAACCCGCGGGAATCGGTCCCGACATCATCGCAGGCATCGATCCATCGCGGCACGACGCACGCCTCGTGGTAATCGGCGATCGACAAATGCTGGAGGCCCGCGCGGCCGCCCTGGGCTCGAAAATCGAGTATACCAGCTTGGACGAGAAACCAGCCGGCGGCGCTGCTATCGAAATCATCGACCAGCCGTTGTCGAAACCCTGTATTCCCGGCCAGCTGGACAGCGAAAACGCCGCATACGTGTTGAAATACTTGCAACGGCCTGCCGCGCCTGCCTGGACGGAAGCTTCGACGCGATGGTTACGGCGCCGGTGCAAAAGGAAATCATCAACCGCGCCGGCATCGTTTTCTCAGGCCATACCGAGTACCTGGCCGAATTATGCAACGTGACCAAACCGGTGATGCTGCTGATTGCCGGGCAACTCAGGGTCGCGCTGGTGACGACGCACCTGCCGTTGCGCGAGGTCGCCGATGCCATCGACGAAGCGGTCATACGCCAGGTCATCGAGATACTCGATCACGATCTTCGCAGCCATTTCGGCATCGCCAGGCCGCATATCAAGGTTTGCGGTCTGAATCCTCACGCCGGCGAAAACGGTTACCTGGGACGCGAGGAAATCGACGTTATTATTCCGGCCCTCGACAGGTTGAGGGCCGGGGGCCTCGATCTCGGCGGCCCCTATCCTGCCGACACGCTGTTCACCAAAAGCATGCTGCAGGACGCCGACGCGATCGTCGCCATGTATCACGACCAGGGGTTGCCGGTACTGAAACACGTCGGCTTCCACAACGCGGTCAATACGACGTTGGGCTTGCCGATCATCAGGACTTCGGTCGATCACGGCACCGCGCTCGACCTGGCGGGCACCGGCCGCGCCAGCGCCGACAGCCTTGCCGCGGCGATCGATTCGGCGATACTGCAGGCCGGCAACCTGAACCGGAAATCCTCGGCCAATGCAGCGGGCGCGTAAGCGGTTCGGCCAGCATTTCCTGCATGACCAGCGTGTTATCGAATCCATCCTGCGCGCCGTGGATCCGCGACCGGGCGACAGGCTGCTCGAAATCGGCCCGGGCCAGGGCGCCCTGACCTACCCGCTGCTCGAACGCTGCCAGGAACTGGTCGCGATCGAGCTGGATCGCGACCTGATACCCGCACTGGAATCCAGGGCGGCGCGCTACGGCAAGCTGGAGATCATCAACGCGGATATACTCGAGTATCGCCTGCCCGCCCTGCCGCCGGGCAATGCCTGGCGCCTTGTCGGTAACCTGCCCTATAACATTTCGACGCCGCTGATGTTTCACCTGCTCGAATCGGCGCAACTGATCAAGGACATGCACTTCATGGTGCAAAAAGAGGTCGCGCTGCGTATCGTCGCGCCTCCGGGCGACACGGATTACGGCCGCCTCTCGGTCATGTTGCAGTATCATTGCGAATGCCAGTACCTGTTCGACGTCGCGCCGGGCAGCTTCACACCGCCGCCGCGGGTCGATTCGGCGGTAATACGGCTGCGGCCGCTGCTCGAATCCGAACACGATATCGGCAATTACGAGGTTTTCTCGACGATCGTTCAAACCGCCTTCGGCCAGCGCAGGAAAACGATTTCGAACTCGCTGAAACCACTCATGGATCGTGCGCTGATAATCGCCTGCGATATCGATCCCGGGCTCAGAGCGCAAAACCTGCAGCTGGCCGATTTCGCCAAACTGAGTAGAGCCCTGATTCAATGACCAGTCTTTCCCTGATAGTCGCGATGGACGAAAACCGGCTGATCGGCAGTAACAACGAACTGCCCTGGAACCTGCCGGCCGATCTGGCCTACTTCAAGCGCACCACGATGGGGAAGCCGATCGTCATGGGCCGCAAGACCTTCGAATCGATCGGCAAGCCCCTGCGGGGCCGGCGCAATATCGTCTTGACCCGTGACGTAAACTTCAGCGCCGCGGGTTGCGAGGTAACCCATGGCATCGAGGAAGCCCAGCGGCTATGCGAGGGCGCGGCGGAGATAATGCTGATCGGCGGGGCCAGTCTATACGAGCAGGCCATGGGGCTTGCGACCCGACTCTACATAACCCGGATCCACCACGGATTCAACGGCGATACCTGGTTTCCGGAGTTCGACCCGGCCGAGTGGAGGCTCGAACACCGGGAAGACTTTGACGCGGATCACAACAATCCTTATTCCTACTCATTTATAAAATTTATTAGGGAAAATTGATATTTTTTCGGTTAGACTCAGTAGTCTAACTACAGAGGTTTGTTCTTAGTGGCCAAAGACTTAAGCGAGGACGTTAAGCGAATGGAGAGCAGAACCTACGTTATCGGACGCGAGGGTCATATCTACATAAACGACCCCACCGTCAGCAAGCAGCATGCCGAGATCCAGGTCATCAACGGCGAGGTATATCTGCGCGACCTCAACTCGACCAACGGCACCTTCCTGATTAAAAACAACCGCCTGGTGCCTTTCCACGAGGGATACGTGCAATTGCACCACCCTATCGTGCTCGGAAATCGGCAATACACGATCCAGGCCCTGCTGGAGATTGCGGGCGCTTTCGCCGCCCAGATCGACGATTCCGACTAGGCTCGTTCAGCGCCGGATCTGCGCAACGAACTCCCCCTGACGGGGACCGGGATCAGAGACCGGCGGCTAGCAACAATATCCCGACAATCCACATCCAGGCATTCGAGGCTTCCTTCTCCGGCTGCTGCTGCAGCACCGTCGCGTTGAATTGCTGGGTTTCCTGCGCGTTCAGAAATCCGACGGGGACCGGAATTCCTTCCTCGATGACGAGGATCTCGGGAGTCGCGGTACCGTATTCGCCCATCGCCATCAGGATCTGGACGTCATCGTCGGTGGTCAGGGTAATCGCGCCTTCGAGCACCGCCGCGTGGAGTTTCGCGTCGGGATCGTTACGGCTCACCGTTTGCGTGCAATCGTCCTGCCTGCAAAGCTTGAGCACGTAATCGGTTCCGCGGATACCGATGGTTGCGAGCCCGGTCTGCAGCTGGTAGTTGGCGAGCGCGCTGGCACCGATCGAGCCGGTAATCTTGCGCAGGCCGCCGCGCAGTAAATCGAGAATACTGCTGCTCTCCTTGCCATAGCCGTCGGTGATGACGTACTCGCTTATCTTCAGCACCGAGTCTTCCTTGAGGAAGACCTCGGCGCCATCGTCCATCAGGATCTGGATCCGCGCGCCTACCTCGGTCTCGATGCGGTCGCCTTCGAATATCTGCGAATTGATCTGCAATTGCTGCACCCTGCCATTCGGGTCACGGGCGATCACCTGGCCCTCCATCCGGGCCACGTAGCCAACCCTGATTTTCGGCAGCAGTTCTTCCTGCTCGAGAATCCGTTTGATATCGACCAGTTTCAGACGCGTGCCCGGAATCAGTCGATCGGAGTACTGAACAAAAGAGTTCGGATTGGTTTCGATCAGTTTTTCTTTTATCTGCGGCCAGAGGTCCCTGTCCTTCGGATAAATCCGCTGGATGATCTGGTCGATGGTCATATCCGAGGTAATCTTCAATATGACTCTCGATGAGGGCACCAGCTCGATGGTGGTAGCTGCCCAGGCCGGTTGAAAGACCGCAATTAACGCCAAAACAAGGGTAACAAGCAGGGTTTTCTTCAAGATTTTTTACCTTCCATCTGGGTTATGTCTTCGGCTTCCTGTAAGGCCTGACTCACGAAACGCCCGGTCACCCGCAGTATCGCAAGATCGTTATCGTCGAAATCGTCGCTGGACAGGTTGTTGACCACTTCGATTGCGCCGTAAATTCTGTTGCCGCTGTACAGGGGCGCGCACATCAGCGCGTTGGTATTGAATCCGATTACCCGGTCGACTTCCGCCGACCATCGGGATGAAGCATGTACGTTGGTTACCAACATTGCTTTCCTGGTCTTAACCACATGTCCGACAATTCCGGTGTCGATATCGATACGATGATCGAGCAAGTGCTCCCTGGTGTCGCCAATGACCTCGGCGAACACCAGCTCGTTGGTATCGTCATCGACCAGAATCAACGAGCCGTTTTCTGAATCACATGCATGCAGTGCAAGTACAAGCAGGTCGTTAATCAGCTTGCCTACATCGAAACTGAAGCGCATCGCCTGCATGGTCTCATCCATGCGGTCGAGCGCGCGAAACGCTTGCTGATGCCGTGTCAGTCGGATTTCGAGTTTCTGATTGCGAGCCTTGAGCAGCTCATTCTCGCGTCTCAGCATCTCGACGATATCGCGACGATCTCTTGCCATGGCAACCCTGCAGGTGCGGGTAAATTATAGTTGTATACCAGGCAAAGATAGCGAAAAACGTCGCTTTTAACCGTCAAGCGGCCGCGAAAAGTGAATTACTTATCGTTATTTTTCGGCAGTATTTATCGGTTTACTGGTGTGTGAATCGACGAAGAACCAGTCCTCGGTTCCGAAATCGACCCGCAGCGCCACCAGGTGTCCGCCCCAGACGCAACCCCCGTCTAATGCAAAACAGCGTCCATAGACACCCACCGGAAGCGTCGACCAGTGGCCGAACAGTACGCGCACGTCGTCCCTGAGCTTCGCCGGCATCTGAAACCACGGTGTCAGCCCGGTGCGCAGGTAGCGCCGCGGACTGCGATTGACGGTAAAGTCGAGATTCCGCGCCTGGTCGAAGTAACGCATGCGCGTGAACACGTTGGTAATGAAGCGTAACCGCTTGGCGCCGGTCAGTTCCTCCGACCACTGCAGCGGTTTATTACCGTACATCTTGCTGAAGTAACGCGCGGCATTCTCCCCGCGCAACGCCGTTTCCACTTCCCGCGCCAGTTTTCTGGCCTTGCTCAGTCCCCAGGCGGGATGAATTCCGGCATGTACCACCACGGTCTTGTGTTTCTTGTCATAGTGCAGCAAGGGTTGCGACTGTAGCCAGTGCAGCAGCTCGGCGCAGTCGGAACTTTTGAGTATCCTGTGCAGGTCCGGCGTAATCCGGATCCTTGTGACGCCATGGTACAGCGCCAGCAAATGCAGATCATGATTGCCGAGCACGGTCAGCGCGCTGCTGCCCAGCGACCTGACGAATC
>JAOTUD010000123.1 GCA_029864065.1 Gammaproteobacteria bacterium
CTGCGCGGGCTTCAGATCGAAACGATCGGGATTGCTGTGCTTCAGGTAGCCGAGGTCCGGCATCGCTTGCGTCTCCGATAAAGCCTTCAGCATAATCAGTGGCCTCGCAGATGTCGAATCCAGGCAAGGCGCTGTCGTCATCCCCGCGCAAGGTCCCCCGGCCCCCGAGCCGGGGCGGGGTTCTGCAAAGGCTTCGGTGTCCGGCCTTTGCAGAACCCCGTCGTTGCGGCGCAGGCCGCAATCCATCCCGATCAGGTTAAGGAATGTCTCACAAGGCCCTGCGGGCCTGGTGCCGATTTTTAGCGAACCGGCACCATGGATGCCGCGGTCCGTCGCAGCGGGTCGAGCCCGGCATGACGAAACCCGTGCCATTCGCGGGCTAACGCAATACCACGCATGCCCCGAACCGCACGTTTTACGCAACGAAAAGCCTAGCGCCCCTTCGGCTCGACCTCGTAACCCGGTTCCTCGGGTTCGTCGTCGACCATTTCCGGCGGAAACCCGGGCGCCAGTATTTCGACCTGCGCCCTTTCCTCGAGGCGTTTGATGATATTCGGCGACAGCTCGCGCGCGCCGTAGCGCGCCTGGCCTTCCTCGAAAATCTGCTGCAGCAGCGGGGCCAGCTCGAGCTGCAGTCCACCACGCGCCGCGACATCGTTGAACAGCCCGATATCCTTGCACACCAGGTCCATCGTGAAGCTGATATCGCGGCTGCCGTTCAGGATGACCTGGCTCTCGGTCTCGTGCACGAAAGAGTTACCCGACGAGATGCGGATCGCCTCGTAGGTGGTGTTCAGGTCCATGCCGGCAACCTTGGCCGTTACCAGCGCTTCGCAACAGCTCAGCAGGTTGGCGGTCGCGAGATAATTGGTCACCACCTTGAGCACCGAGGCGGAACCGAGTTCCCCGGTATGCAGGATACGCCTGCCCATCGTCGTCAACAGCGGCAACATGGTTTCGAACGTGGCGCGCTCGCAGCCGGCGAAAATGGCGATGTTACCGGTCGCGGCGCGATGGCAGCCGCCGGATACCGGGCAATCGACCGGTGCGGCGCCGACCGCCCTGACTTTTGCGCCGAGGCGCAGCACTTCGTCCTTGTCGGTAGTGCTCATTTCGGCCCAGATTTTGCCTGGCTCGAGCCCGGCCAGAACTCCGTCTTCCGCCTCCATGACCGCCGCGCTCGCGGCCGGGCTGGGCAGGCAGGTAATCACGACATCGACGTTTTGCGCCATTTCGCGAGGGCTGTCGGCCCACTTCGCGCCACCGCCGAGAAAAGGCTTTGCGACATCGCGATCCAGGTCCCTGACCGTCAGATCGACACCGTTGCGCAACAGGCTGCCGGCAAGCTTGCCGCCGATGTTGCCAAGACCGATAAAACCAACTTTTACCATTGCCGTTCCCCGTGATCGCGGATCAAAACTGCGCGGCATTCTACGCCTCAATCGAAGCCCTGGTAAACAATATTTTCAATGGTCGATGATCGCCAGATCTGCCACTGGATTTGACGCGCGGGCGTCTTTATACTCGCGCTGCTCTTGATCGCTACCTTCACCAACCGAGACATGTCTGATGGCTAAACTCACTACCGTATACTGGCGCGATATCCCGGCCCAGGTTATTGCCAAGGAACGCCGCGATACGGCCAAGATCGTGCTCACCGAGCGCTTCGCCGAGGCGATCGACAAGGCCGCGATGCGCGCGCAAATGGCGGGCACCGACGAATACCTCGAGCAGTGGCGCCGCGAAGTCGTCAACTGCGACCCCGAGCTGCAGGCGGCCGTGGACGAGGCCGCGGCGAAAATCGAGCAGGATTACGACGACGCGCGCCTCGCGGCGCTGGTCAAGAGCGGCGGCCTCGAGGACTAGAAGAATTCGGGGACAGAATTCCGGGGTTTGATCAGGTCGGGGCCCTCGTTGCGCGAGTTACCGACCGCGCTGCCGACCGCGTAGAATTCGTACTCGGGCGCGGTTTCCCGCAGCAGGCGGTCGGCCGCATCGGTCCTGTCGGAGCGGCAGTCCAGCCAGGCCCTGTAATCGCGCGGCGCGATATAAACCGGCATGCGCTGATGCAGCTCCTGCATCGCGCCCGTGGCCTCGGTCGTGATCACGGCGCAGGACTGGATCTCGTTGCCTGCGCCGTCCTGCCAGTGCTCCCAGATGCCGGCCATCGAAAACAGCCGATGATCGATATGGCAACAATAGGGCTGCTTGCGGCCGTTTTCGAGGCGCCATTCGTAAAACCCGCTGGCCGGCACCAGGCAGCGCCGCCGCCGGTAGGCGTTGCGAAACGAAGGTTTTTCGGCGACGGTTTCGGCGCGCGCGTTGAACATGCGGTTACCGATGGTGATGTCATTCGCCCAGGACGGGATCAGCCCCCAGCGGTACAGGTCGAGTTTTTCCCCGCCGTAAGCCAGCACCGGCGTGGTCGGGGCGATATTGTAGCGCGCCGTAAACAGGTCGGGCGGCGGCGCATTGTAATGCTCTATGATATCGCCCGACCGGGCGTCGAGAAAAAATCGTCCGCACATGGCGCCCCCTGAATCAACTGTAAAATCGACGCGAAAGCCGCATAATAGCGCAGTTTTCTAAGTCCGATACAAATGCCCCTCTTTCAGGCCCGAAATCTCCACCACAGTTACGGCGACCAGCCGCTGCTCGACGACGTCGACCTGACGCTCGAAGCCGGCGAACGCGTGTGCCTGGTCGGGCGCAACGGCAGCGGCAAGTCGACCCTGCTGAAAATAATCGCCGGCAGCATCAGGGCCGACGACGGTGAAATAATTCACGCGCCGGAACTGCGTATCGCCGAGCTCAGCCAGGACGTGCCGCAGGATTTCCCGGGCAGCGTCTACGATTGCGTGGCGCAGGGCATCGGCGAACTTGCCGGCGTCATCACCCGCTGGCATCACGCGGCACAGGCCTCGGTTAGCGATGCCAGGGCGCTCAACGAAATGCAGCGCTGCCAGGACCAGATCGAGGCCGAGGGCGCGTGGAATCTCGAAACGCGTGTTTCGAGTACGATATCAAGGCTGTCGCTGCCCGCCGACCAGCCTTTTGCCGAACTGTCGGGGGGGCTGAAACGCCGCGTGCTGCTGGGCCGGGCGCTGGTGGCGGAACCCGACCTGCTGCTGCTCGACGAACCCACCAACCATCTCGATATCGATTCGATCCTGTGGCTCGAAAACCTGCTGCTCGGTTTCGGCGGCACGCTGGTTTTCGTTACCCACGACCGCAGTTTCCTGCAGCGTCTGGCAACCCGCATCATCGATCTGGACCGCGGGCATTTAACCAGCTGGCCCGGGGACTACCACAAGTACCTCGACGCGCGCGCGGCCCAGCTCGAAACCGAAACGCGGCACAACGCGTTGTTCGACAAGAAACTGGCGCAGGAGGAAACCTGGATCAGGCAGGGCATCAAGGCGCGTCGCACGCGCAACGAGGGCCGCGTGCGCGCGCTCGAGAAAATGCGCGAACAGCGCGCCGCCAGGCGCGAGCGCGGCGGCAGCGCGAAGCTGACCGCGCAACAGGCCGATGCTTCCGGCAGGATCGTGATCGAAGCCGAGAATATCGGCTTTGCCTGGGACGACAGGCCGATCGTCAGCGATTTCAGCTGCAGGATACTGCGCGGCGAAAAAATCGGTATCCTCGGTCCCAACGGTTGCGGCAAGTCGACGCTGATCCAGTTGCTGCTCGGGCATTTGAATCCGCAAACCGGCTGGGTCAAAACCGGCACCCGCCTCGAGGTCGCCTATTTCGATCAGCATCGCGAGACGCTGGACCCTCAAAAAACGGTGCGCGACAACCTCGCCACGGCCGGCGACCAGGTTACGATCGACGGTCGTTCGCGCCACGTGGTCGGCTACCTCAAGGATTTCCTGTTCAGCGAGAAATCGATCCATATGCCGGTCAAGGCGCTGTCCGGCGGCGAGCGCAACCGGCTGCTGCTGGCGCGCCTGTTCACGCGCTCCTTCAACCTGCTGGTGATGGATGAACCGACCAACGATCTCGATATCGAAACGCTGGAGCTGCTCGAAGCCCTGCTGATCGAGTATAGCGGCACGCTGCTGCTGGTCAGCCACGACCGCGAATTCATCGACAACACCGTGACCAGCACGCTGGTGTTCGAGGGCCCGGGCGTGGTCAACGAATACGTGGGCGGTTACCAGGACTGGCTGCGGCAGCGTCCGCGTGACGAGCCGAAACCGGCAGCGCAGGCCAGGAGCAAACCGGCGGGCGGCAAACGCTCGCCGGACGTAAAGGAGCTGCGCGCCCTGCCCGGCAAAATCGAGAAGCTCGAAGCGAAAATCGAGGCGCTACATCGGCGCCTCGCGGCGCCGGACTATTACCAGCAGGAGGCCGATGTCATTCGGCGCGAGCAGCAGGCCCTGGAGGCGCTCGAGTCCGAATTACAGTCGCTGTACCAGCGCTGGGAAGAACTCGAGAATGAATAGACCGGGCCCAAAAGCGGGGCGAGCCAGGCACACAGGTTTAAATGAAAAAGTAACTTGCAGACAACATTATGCCCTGGTGGGTGTCCGCGATGCGGCCATTCCACTCGCTGTCTTTCGCGGTCAGGTCGACGCTGAACCGCGTCAGCCCGAAGCCCAGCATGAAGCTGTTATCAAACCGGTAGCGGATGGCGAGTTCGTAGTTCTGGAAAGAGCCCTCCTCGTCCCCGACCTCGACAAATAACACCTCGGAAAGATAGTGTAACGACCACCTGGAATCGATCGCGTAAGCCATTCGGATGCCAAACATCGGCAATACGCCAACGGCCCTGGAAGAGCCGGCGGAGGAACCATCGACGAGTCTGTATTCAAATTCGTAATCAGTCGCGTTCAGTCCGGCTGTGGCGCTCAGTTCGACCGTTTGCGAACGGTAAAACGAATAGGCATAGCCGATCTTTAGCAGCTCGTAATTGATGTCCGATATCACGGTATCCCCGGCGACGTAGGATTGATTGCCGATATCGAGATCGATGTCGAGCCGGTTGCGGCCGTCCCGCTCGATGCGAAAGCTGGCGAATTCGATTCGGTGCAGATCGTTAATTCGATAGTGGCCGTCGATTCGAGGAATCGTCAGGCTTTCGTCTCCCCCGAGGTCGTTGACAAAACTGAATCCTGTCCCCAGGTTATCGCTGGATAAGACCGCAAGATCGGTATCGGCATCGCGCACGCCATAAGAGGAAATCCGCAAGACGAATTTTTCGGGAAAGGCCGCCCCGTCCGCGGCTTCGACAGCAATACCGCTTGCGACAAGATGGCACAGTATCGACGTAGCGATGACAATCCGACTAACCCGTCGCAAAGACTGGCATTTGATACAAACCATTAACCACTCCGGATGGCGCTGGTGTCGAATATAACCCATCGGTTTTGGCAGATATACACCGGACGGCCCGGGGAACCGGGCTAGAGCATGCGGCCCAGTACCTTCAGCTGCCGGAAATTTCGAGCCAGTCGCCGCCGGTAATCTGCTGCAGCTGTTGCGGGGTCATGCGGAATACCGATTCCGGGGTGCCGGCGGCGGCCCAGATTTCGTCGTGCCGCCGCAACGAGTTATCCAGCAGCGTGACCAGCGACCTCGCGTGTGCGACCGGGGGCACACCGCCGATGGCAAAGCCGGTTTGCTGCCTGACGAAGGCGGCATCGGCCTTGCCGAGCTCGATTCCCGTTCGCTGGCGAACTTTTCCGAGGTCGACGCGGCGATCGCCCGCGCACATCACGAGCACCGCCTCGTCATTTTCCGGGTTTCTGAATATCAGCGAGTTGGCGATCTGCCCGACCGCGCACCCAAGCGCTGCGGCCGCGAGCCGCGCGGTGCGCACCGCGTCCGGCAAAACCGTGATTTCGAACTCGATTCCCGATGCCTCGAGCGCATCTTTGACCTTCAGATTGGCTGCTTTCAATGGATCACCTCATTGTCATACCGCGGCCCGGCCGCGGTATCCATTAATATCGAGCATAACCAAATGGATCCCGCGGTTAAACCGCTGGATGACAGAAACAATTGCTGTCTCGAATGTCTGTTTGATCCTGAGATTCACTGATTGCATATTGTACCTCGACCGCTATCGTCGACATTGCGGCGCATGCCGCAATCCATACCGAGAATCCGTCCAAAAATGAACGCAAAGCCGGAAGGGCTTTCCGTAGTTCTTTTCGGGATTATTTGCAATGGATGCCGCGGCCCGACGTATCGGCTTAAAGCCGGCATGACGACCTTACTACCATTACCGAAGGGGACGGACCCCTTAGCATAAAGTGGTCCGTCCCCGAGTGATTCAGGACGGTAATAAATTGTTCGCGCACGGGCGCTAAATGATATGATTGCGGCAATATGCAGAATTACAGAAGCACGTGAAAAACAGAGAGGCGATAGCAGATCACTTAACCGTAATACCCCGCAACCAACACAACATTTCCCGGAAATCGATCTCCGATTCCGCGCTCAAGGTGTTGTACCGCCTTTCCAAGTCAGGTCACCGCGCCTGCCTGGTCGGTGGGGGTGTACGCGATCTGCTGCTCGGAATACAGCCCAAGGACTTCGACATTGCGACCGACGCAACGCCGGAACAGGTGCGCGAGCTATTCAAAAACAGCCGCATCATCGGGCGCCGTTTCCGCCTGGTCCATATCCGTTTCGGCCGCGATATCATCGAAGTCGCGACCTTTCGCGGCCATGACGAGGATTCACTAAAAACCGAAACCGATGAACAGGGCCGCATCCTGCGCGACAACACCTTCGGCGAAATCGAGGAGGATGCGATTCGCCGCGATTTCACCGCGAACGCGCTGTACTACGACATCCACGACTACGCGGTACTCGACTACGTCGGCGGCCTGCAGGACATCGAGGACCGGCAACTACGCCTGATCGGCGATCCCGATACGCGTTACCCGGAGGACCCGGTGCGCATGCTGCGCGCGGTGCGCTTTGCCGCCAAGCTCGGCTTCACCATCGAGCAGGCCGCCGCCGACGCCATCTTCAGGCATGGCCACCTGCTCGCGGTGATCCCGCCGGCGCGCATGTTCGACGAAGTGATAAAGCTGTTCCATTCCGGCAGCGCGGTGCGCGTGCTCGAACTGTTACGCGAATACAAGCTGCTCAAATACCTCGTCCCCGCACTCGACGAGTGGCTGCAGGACGAACCGTCCGAGGCGATGCTCGACTTTATCGACCAGGCGCTGGTCAACACCGACAGCCGGGTCAACACCGGGCAGCCAGTGTCGCCGGGCTTCATTTTCGCGGTGCTGCTGTGGCCGGCCGTGCACCAGG
>JAOTUD010000124.1 GCA_029864065.1 Gammaproteobacteria bacterium
GTACTCCTCTCCTAAGTACTAAGCACGCGCAAGATTATGCTTCTGATTTCGAAAGTCCACGGTTGCAGGCGCAATTGAGAATCAGTTCACCAAACGCGTGATAAATATTGTACCTAATTGGGGACAGACCACAATGGCACTTACTTAAGCCTGTCATCCCCGCGAAAGCCGAGATCTTGTAACGACTGATAGGTCGGACCGCCGCTTTCGCGGGAATGACTCAAAGTTGGTTTTCGTGCCATAAGTAAGAGCCATTGTTGGCAGTTAACTTCTGCTTCAGTCTTGTGGTCGCTTTAATTTAGTTAACCGTTATCTTAATTCGCACCGCTATCCCTGGGCCTCGCGCGGGCGCCTGACGAAAACCTGAACAATTCCGGGGACAGTATACCTATTGATTCGCATCCCAATTTTACACATATTTAAATAGGTATACTGCTCCCTATTCCCCTAAATTCCCGTCAGCGACTAGAATAGATACGTCCCCGGTTATTATTCCAGGATAGATTTGAAGGACTATAGGCGTCATCCACTCCTGACTCGACATCATGCGACTGAATATACGGAGCGGCGGACCAGGCGAAAATATCTCGTCGTCATCCCCGCGGTCCTGCTGGTCGCGGTTGGCGGGCTGCAACTGGCCTGGTTTCTCTCCGACTTCGAGCAAGCCCCTCAGCAATTAGCGACTTCTCCGCCAGCTCAACCGGAGGCAGGGCCGCCGCGCGCGGTCACCATTGACGAGCTGCTGGATCAGGCCCTTCGTAGCGAACGCAACGGCGATCGCCAGATGGCTCACCTGACGTTTCAGGAACTGTTGCGGCAAGTCGTGGCTGACGGGATTCATTGCAAACGGCCCGCGGCGGTGTTTCCTCGCGCCGCGTCTTTCTACCGCAAGAGAGACGTGCTTCCCCCGGCCGAGGTCGAAAACCTCTATCGACAGGCGCTGGCGGCGATTACACAGGTCCATGATGAAAACTACTACGACCTGGAAAATATCCACCGGGGCCTCGAGGGTTTCTACCGGTCGCAAAATCGCTACGACGAGGCGGTCGTTCAGACCAGGTTGCTGCTTGATTTCTACCGCCGCTATTACCCGGACGAAGGCACTCGGTATGGGTTCGTGACACCGACTACCGTCCGCCTCGGCCAGAACCTGATGCTGGCGGGACGAATTACCGAGGCGCGGGAAGCCTACCTGGCAGCGATCGCGCTAAAGCGCTCGAGAGGACAGCCCACCTCGGCGATTGAAGCGATGGTCGCGGCGACTTACCAGCCCGCCGCCCCGGCGTCGAGCATGACCAACAACCGGGTCTTCCCGAAAGATCCAGGCCTGACCAATCAAGCGGGGAGCAATCCCGCTGCGTCTTCAGGCCCGTCCGGCAATCTCAAGGCGAAGCTCGAGGCATTGCAGTTGGATGGCGTGACGGTCGAGCAGATAAACGAAGACGATAGCCGCTTTACGATTGTCGGATTCGCTAAAGATAACGTGCGCATCGCAGCCTGCATGAGGCTGCTGGATAAAGAAGTTGGCAAACCAGCGCTGAACCTCGTACAAAAAGGCCATCGCCAGGAAAAATCCGTCAGCGAATTTTCCATCGCGATGAAGAAGTAAATTTCAGAGGGAGTATACTTATTTTTAGCACCCCATTTTTATGCACGTTTAAATCGGTATGTTGTCCCCCTGTTTCCTGAATATCCGATGAAACTACTTTTCAAACTGCTGGTTCTGATGTTGATGGTATTCGCCGCTCAGGCAGATTCGATAGCAATCATACAATTGCAGAACCGTCCAGCCGTGGAAGTCATACACGTTGTCAAGCCGATGCTGGGAGCCAATGATGCAATATCGGGGCAGGGATTTAAAATTTTCCTGCGTTCGTCACCGGAAACACTGGCGCAGGTAAAGGACATGATCAAGGCTCTGGATATCGCTTCGAAGACACTGCAGATATCCGTTTTCCAGGGCAGCACCCGCGGTATTAGCGAACTTGGTATCAGCGGTAACATTGAAGTGGAAGGCGGCGATGCGAATATCAGTATTGGAACCAGGAGAAGCGATAATGGTAATGCCGGGAGTAGCATCACTTTCAGCACCAATAACGGCAGCGGCAGTATCGACGGCACTAGCACCCGCATTCGCCTGAACGACGACCCGATACACCAGATTCGTGTTGCCGAAGGCACCGAAGCCTACATAGAAACCGGCAAACAAATTCCCATTTTTTCCGGCACTAATTCAATCTTGCCCGAAGGGATAGTGGGCAGTATCGAGTACAAGGACGTGGTTACCGGCTTCTATGTACTGCCGCGAATCCACGGCGACAGTGTCACGCTGCAGATCAGCCCGTTCAAGAATTCACATAATAATGCAGGTGGCGGCAGCATCGAAACCCAGTATGCCAGCACCACCATAACCGGGCGGATCGGTGAGTGGTTGCTGGTCGGCGGCGTTACTGAGCAACTCAAGCGCAAGCAAAGCGGCATCGGCAGCCACATATCAACTCAAAGCAGAAACAATGAAAGCATCTGGATCAAGGCGGATTTGATTCAATAGCCGACGATCAATCCAGACAACCTGAAGGAGTAATCCGGGGGCAGTATACCTAGTTTTGCGTCCCGGTAAGTTTTATTGCAGATAGTTGATCAACCTGTTTTTAATAAACTCGAATAGCCTGCGCCGACTGTCCCTGCTTGTTTCAATACTCTCCCCGCCGCCAGAGACGATCGCAACGACAGTTTTCAGCGCCGGAATTATCAATATGCGGGAAATAAATCCGTCCCAATTTTTTCTCGTTTGCAGAATAGCGACCTTATCATTGTTGCACACAGGACGGACTACTCTCCACCGATTTTAGTAGTTGCAGGCAGTTTCAGCCAAATATGGTCGCTTACGTAGATAGAGTATAATATGGTCGCTTACGTAGATAGAGTATTTTGAAACTGATATCCAACGGGATTTACCCGGAGTGAATAACATGGGTAAAGAACAAAAAAAACAAGCGCGATGCAAAAAAGAAACCTGCATTGTCGCCAAAAGATGAAGAAAGCTGCCAAAAATTCGAAAACGGAAGCCAGGAACCTATTCGGACACTGACCGTGTAGATTATTAGTTTTTCGAATATCAAAAAGAATTTGAAAGTGCCTGTAAAAGGGCCTTTATCAACCCGCATCCCCTGGAAAATAGATGCCCCCCTTTTTCCCTTTTTCTCTGCTTCTTAACTCTGTTTCGGCCATTTAATATCATTCCGGCGAAAGCCGGAATCCAGAGTCGAAGTCAGAACCAAAAATTTTTGAACAATCCACTGAATCCCGCGGTCGAGCCGCGGGATGACATGCTGCGGTGTGTTCCTGGTTGCTGATGCAGATCGGTCAGGGAGTCAAGCCTTACATTTCACAGTTGAAGTGCAACCAAAACTTTGGCACCAACACTGCGACAGTTAACAAAACAGTAAGGTATTGCGAACAGAAGCGGCAAATGTAGGGCCTGACCCCGTATTCCACTTGAAAATGCCAATAGCGATTCGCGATATCGATAGCAGGTGATGCAGGTCAACTAACAGCCGGGCAACTATTTGTAAGCTTAGTAATTGAAGGAATTAGGCTGCAAATAATTGCTATGCGGATTTTACCGCCATTATTCCGCCTGGTCCTGGTACTGGCCGCGCTGTTAATGACCGTGCCGACCGTCGCCGACGAGGACGGCAAGGCATACCTGATAGAGGTCGCGGGTACGATCGGGCCTGTCACCCAGGAACTCGTCACACGGGGCATCGCCGAGGCCGAAGAGGACCGCGCTGCCATCGTTATTCTGCAAATGGATACGCCCGGCGGCCTGGATCATTCCATGCGGGAAATCATCAAGACCATCCTGGACGCCCAGGTCCCGGTTGTAACCTGGGTCTCGCCGCAGGGATCGCGCGCCGCCAGCGCGGGCACCTATATCCTATACGCCAGCCACGTCGCGGCGATGGCCCCGGCAACCAACCTGGGAGCCGCGACACCCGTGCAGATCGGTGGACTACCCAAACTGCCTTCCCAGCCGTCGCCGCCGGAGGAAGAAAAGCCGGGCGGCGACGGCAAAACCGACATGGAACGCAAGATCCTCAACGATGCCATTGCCTACATCAAGGGCCTGGCGCAACTCAGGGGCCGCAACGAACAATGGGCCGAGCAGGCAGTGCGCGAAGCCGCCAGCCTGAGCGCGGCGGAAGCGCTAGAGATGAACGTTGTCGACCTGGTTGCGGCCGATCTAAGCGATTTGCTGAGACAGCTCGACGGGCGCGAAATCAACGTCAAGGGACGCATCGTGGTACTCGACACCGATGCCATGATCGTCGAACGCATCACCCCGGACTGGCGCTCCGAGTTGCTCGCCATCATCACCAATCCCAATATCGCCTACGTTCTGATGCTGATCGGTATTTACGGGCTCATTCTCGAGTTTTCCAACCCGGGGTCGATTTTGCCGGGCGTGACCGGCGCCATCTGCCTGTTGCTCGCACTCTACGCCTTCCAGGTGCTGCCGGTCAACTATGCCGCACTCGCGCTGCTCGCCATCGGTTTGGTGTTCATGATCTCGGAAATATTCGTCACCAGCGGCGGCATCCTCGGCATTGGCGGCGTAATCGCCTTTACCGTCGGCTCGATCATGCTGTTCGACGACGATTACCTGGCCGTGTCGACCCCGATGATCGGCGGCACCGCGCTGGTCGGCGCAGGATTCATGTTGTGGATACTGAGGCGGTTCGCCACGCTCAGGCGCACCCAGGTGGTCAGCGGCGAGGAATACATGATCGGCCATATCGGCATCGTGCGCGAGGCGTTCGACGCGCGCGGGCGGATCGACCTGGATGGCGAAAACTGGATCGCGGAAACCCCGGTTCCGCTGAACGCGGGGCAAAAGGTGCGCGTCACCGCAATCGATAAACTGGTACTGAAAGTCGAACCGGTCGAGGAATCGCCCGAGGAGGAATAAACATGTATTTTCTGGAATACCTGACGCCTGCGATCGTACTCGCGATAATTATCGGTTCCGCCATTCGCATCCTCCGGGAATACGAGCGTGGTGTGATTTTTTTCCTCGGCCGCTTTCAGAAGGTCAAGGGCCCGGGGCTGATTATCGTCGTTCCGTTCATTCAGAAAATGGTGCGGGTCGACCTGCGCGTCATCACCTACGACATCCCGACCCAGGACCTCATATCGCGCGACAACGTGACCGTGCGGGTCAGCGCGGTATTGTATTTCCGCGTGGTCGATCCGGAACGCGCGATTATCCAGGTGGAAAAATTCTTCGATGCCACCAGCCAGCTCGCCCAAACCACGCTACGCTCGGTGCTGGGCCAGCACGACCTCGATGAAATGTTGTCACAACGGGAAAAATTGAATACCCATATTCAGAATATCCTCGATGAACAGACGGCTTCCTGGGGAATCAAGGTCACCAATGTCGAGATCAAGCATATCGACCTGAACGAGAGCATGATCCGCGCCATCGCCAAACAGGCCGAAGCCGAGCGCGAGCGCCGTGCCAAGGTCATTCACGCCGAAGGCGAGCTGCAGGCTTCCCAGAAGCTGCTGGAGGCGGCGAACATCATGTCGCAAAATCCGCAGACCCTGCAGTTGCGCTACTTG
Organism: Gammaproteobacteria bacterium; assembly: GCA_029864065.1. GTDB lineage: Bacteria > Pseudomonadota > Gammaproteobacteria. Next base: position 5,629 of record JAOTUD010000124.1, read on the forward strand.
CAGACCCTGAATGATATATCCAGTGAGAATGCTACGACGATAGTATTTCCGTTACCGCTGGAAGTGCTGAGCGCACTCACATACCTGAAACCAGAAGCTGCCGACTAAGGCGTTTCCAGGAGGGAATCGGGGGACAGTATACCAATTTATTCGCACTCCAATTTAATACACATTTGAATAGGTATACTGTCTCCTTATTCCCTAATCCCTTCGTCCCTATTAATTTGCCCCTGTTAATTTTATTAAATTTTTATTGCAGATAGTTGATCAACCTGTTTTCAATAAATTCGAATAGCCTGCGCCGACTGGCCCTGCTTTTTTCATTACTCTCCCCGCTGCCAGAGACGATCGCAACGACAGTCTTTAGCGCCGGAATCATCAATATGTATTGACCGCCATTTCCCCAGGCAAATTGCACGGTGTAGCCGTTCAACTCTCGTTGCCACCAGAGATAGCCGTAATCATAGGGATTGAAATGGCTACGGGTATAAATCTGCATCGACTCGGCAATCCAGGCACTCGGCACGATCTGTTTCTGGTTGTAAACGCCATTGTTCATCACCATCGTGCCGATCTTGAGCAGAGCCGAAGGTGACAGCGCCATGTTATTACCCCCCAGGTAGTAACCCTGGGGGTCTCGGTCCCAGCCGCCGAGCGTGATACCGAGAGGACCGAAAAGGTATCGTTCGGCAAACTTGCGCGTGCTCATCCCCGTGGCCCGGGTCAATATGACCGACAGCAGATGTGTGGACCCGGTGCTGTATATCATCTCCCCGCCCGGCTGATCGACGAGTGGCTGATCGAGGGCGAACTCGATCCAGTTATCGCTTTGCACCCAACGCCCATAATTACGGCGGCTGGTCGATGCCAGACCCGTTCGCATCGTGAGCAAATCCTGAATGGTGATGGCCTGTTTTTCGGGGTCGGGTCGGCCTTTGAAATAGTCCGGGAAATAATCGCCAATGGGTTGTTGCACCCCTGGCAGATGCCCCTGGCCGATGGCGATGCCAACCAGGAGCGAAATAATACTTTTGGCCACAGACTTGACGTTCGTCGTACGATCGGCCCGCATGCCCTTGCGATGGGCCTCTATCAGCAGCTCCCCATCGCGCTGCAGCATAAAACTTTTAATCGGCCCAAGGCGAAATACCTCTTCAATGATGGTAGCGGTCTTTATCCGCTCCGCCTCGGCGCAAGCGCCCTCCAACGCCGGGATCGCAAGTAATATAGCGAGAGCAAAAAATCTGAGGATCATCAGGAATATATCCGGTTTACCCTGTTTTCGGGGGAAGTCTGTAGCTCCGCAAGTCTAACGGATACTTTGAATCAGCGACAATGTCGCTCACGGAGTACTCGCTTAACCTGGGGAACCGCATTCCGCCTCCTTTCTTCTTACTCCATTGATACAATCAGTCTAATTGTCACCTTAAGAGCCTTACCTAATCCCGTGCTAAATCTCAATAAACGAAATCGGAGTAAATTCTTTCCAGGCATATTTCCACTGGCGTTGATAGCGGGGATGTGGAGCGCGTTGGTGGTGGCTGCCGAGGGCGGGCGATTGCCACCCACCGAGGAAACCGATATCGGGATTTATTATGTCCCGGGCGCCCCGGAAATTCGAAACCTG
>JAOTUD010000125.1 GCA_029864065.1 Gammaproteobacteria bacterium
GAGGTTACCCTGGAATCTCACCTGTCACCTGTCGAGGCGAAAAACCGATTCGCGCAACGCCGTCAAACCCACCTTGCGCCAGCGGGGATTCTCGTCGACTATGTCGCTGGATTCGAGCAGGCTGATCGAAAACCTGTCGCCATAATAGCGCTGCACTTCATCCGTCGGCACCGCGAAAGGCGGGCCCGTCATTTCTGCCTGGTCGTAGTCGAGCGTAACCAGCAGCATGTTGCTGACCGTGGGAATTATCGACAGCATGTGGTCGTAGTAACGGGGTCGATCGGGATGCTCCATCGCGATCAACGCGGCACGGTCGTAAACCAGGCTGCAGGCGCCGAGATCATCGTTGGACAGATCGAAAAAGTCACCCTGCAGCAGGCTGATATTGCCCGACTTGTAGATGCCGAACCGATCCGTATCAAAGCTTTCGAAATCGAGTTTGTTTTCGTCGAAGAAAGCCTCGATGGCAAGCTGCGACAGCTCGATGCCGATAACGTCAAATCCCTGCGCGGAGATCCAGGCGATATCGTGCGCCTTGCCGCAAAGCGGCACAAACACGCAGGCACCGGGCGGCAATGCGAACCCGGGCAGGTAGGTTTGCAGATGCCTGTTGACCGCAGGCTCGTGGAAACCGATGCGGTTTTCCCTCCAGCGGTCTAGCCAGTGCTGATTATCGACCATTGCAGAAAATTAAAGGTGGCGGAAAATACTGGTCAGAGCCTGACTTTAACGCAGTTACGACCATTCTTCTTGGCGACGAATAATGCCATATCCGCGCGTTTTACCATAGAGCCGTAATCGCCGGTATCATCGGTAATTGCCGCGACGCCGATACTCAGGGTAGCGCTTTTTTCACCGTACGCAGTTTTGTAGCGGGCATTCGCGACAAACTGGCGGACCATCTCGGCGAACTTCTCGGCCGCGTTCATATCGACCTTGGGCATCAGTACGCTGAGGCCGTTTTGTCCGTAACGCCCGAGAATATCCTTTTCCTTGTCGACCTTGGAAAAGATGTACTTGACGATTGCCGCAAAAACCTTGTAAGCCACCTGGTCACCATCCTGTTCGCGCAACTTCGACAGGCCGTCAACCTCGATAATCAGAATCGACAGGGGCTCGCCTTCGACCGCGGCGGTGCGATAGCGATCCACCGCTATCTTGTCGGCATTTTCGCGACTCATCAGGGTGATAGTTTTCTTTACCGTTTCCTCTTCTTTCTTAAACTTGGTGATGACGTCCCTGGGCACCAGGGTTTGATCGGATTCAGCAAAGCTGTGATCGGTTACTTCCATGTCCTTGCTTTCCGACGACGATATCGTGGTGGTCGTGGAATCGTCTGCCTTTTTCGGCCGGATCACGGGATCGGGAACCGTTTGATCGACGACCATCGCCGAACCGCGAGTCGAACGCTTGAAGATCAGCATCGCCTGCGCGGCTATGCTGACGCTGGCGATCATATCGAGATCGTCAAAGGGCTGTGACTCGCGCCGCAGGCTGATTACCCCCATCAGCCTGGAATCGTTGAAAACGGGCACGTCGAGCCGGTAGGAAATGAAACGCTGTTTTTCCATGCCGAGTAAACCCTTGACCGTTTCGTGCTCCGCGCTGACCGTAGCCTGCCGCGTCTGTGTCAGCTTGCCGAGCAGGTCCTCCGACCATATGGTCTTGTCGTCGTTCTCGAAAAGCTCGCCTTCGACCTTGTCGGCAACAGGCTTCGGCCCCTGCCCATCCAGCGAGGTCAGTACGTAGGAATCGAATTCGATAACCGGCTCCAGGTGCTTTTTCAACAGCGCAATCAGTTCCTTGAAATCGAGGATACCGCTCAGGGCCAGGTCCAGATCGATCAGCGTGAAAGCCCAGAGTTCCTGCCGATTGGTCATGCTCTTGTTGATTTCGGCTTGCAGGAACAGCTGGCGCCGGACGCGCTGGTTCAGGTAAGCAATATAGGCGCTCAGCAGCACCGCGGTAACCAGCAGGACCGCAACCAGCGATATCCAGAAACCCGATACGTCCTTCACGTACATGGCCCCGACAAAGGCGATCGCCAACGCCGCGTTGACAGCGAAAGTGATAAACAGCCGCACCGGCACCAGGCTGCCGAACCAGACCGCAAGCAACACGAATTCGATCGCATGGTAGGCGCTGTATTTTTGCAGGTATACGGCACCGACCACGGTGCCCATGGCCAGCACGCCATTGCCAATCAGGCGCATGCCCTGATAATGCGATTGCGATGAAAACCAGCTCAGCAACAGGTTCGCGAATGCCAGCAATGCTGCCAGAAAATAACCATACATCGGTATCGGGACGTCGTGACCGAAGGCGCGCATTTCGAGGTAAGCGTAAGCCAGGCAAAGCAGCATCAACGCGCCAAATGCGAGCACGCAGGAGTTGCGACCGCTTTGTTCCTGCATATCCCGGTACTTGCTTTCGGTTTCTGCGTTGTGGAACTGAAGTCGGAACGATTTTTGATACCTGTTGATCAGGTCATGCGACACTCTTTAATTACCCTTGTCTACAGCCAATTAAGAAATCCTGACTCAAATATTCAAAATTCTGAAATGCAGTCCTGCGATTATGGCTTTTATTGTTTGGTCTATGTATAGACTATTTTTCATTTCCCGGGTTGCGAGAGGTTCCTGCTATCCCGCAAAGCTCGTGCAGTCGATTTCATTCAATTTTGCCAAAATCGGTCAAACCACAAATAAGTATAACGTATTTTCATTATTTTCAAAGGCTTATGTGACCTTGTTCATTTTTTACTTAACTGTAAATTTGCATCACGACTTTTGCCGCAACGAGGCGGAATCATCTGACTATACTCCTACCGGACGAATACCCTGTCTAGCAAAGGATTCCATATGAAAGTCACGCCCTATCTGAAAATTCTCGCCGAAAAAGAAGGATCCGATCTCTACTTTTCGACCGGCGCTCCGCCGAGCGCCAAGTTCAACGGCGTCCTCAAGCCGCTCGGCAAGGAACCGGCACCACCCGGCTGGGTCGACTCGCTGGCCCAGGAAATCATGAGCGACAAACAAAAGGCCGAGTTCAGGGAGAAGCCCGAGATGAACCTGGCGATCTCGTTATCCGAAATCGGACGCTTCAGGGTCAATATCTTCAAACAACGTAACGAGGTATCGATGGTGATTCGCAACATCGTCACCGACATACCCGATAAGGACGACCTCGGTTTGCCCGAAATCCTGTCCAAGGTCATCATGGCGAAACGCGGTCTGATCCTGTTCGTAGGCGGCACCGGGTCGGGTAAATCGACATCGCTTGCGGCGCTGATCGATTATCGCAACACCAACTCGAAGGGGCATATCATCACCATCGAGGATCCGGTCGAGTACATACACCCGCACAAGGGCTGCATTATCAACCAGCGCGAGGTCGGCATGGATACCGATTCGTTCGAGGATGCGCTGAAGAATACGCTGCGCCAGGCGCCCGACGTGATCCTGATCGGGGAAATCAGGGATCGCGAAACCATGGAGCATGCCCTCGCCTTCGCCGAAACCGGGCATCTCGCGATCTCTACGCTGCATGCCAACAATGCCAACCAGGCGCTGGATCGCATCATCAACTTCTTTCCGGAAGAACGTCGCAACCAGTTGCTCAGCGACTTGTCGACCAACCTGCAGGCTTTCGTCTCGCAACGATTGATCCCGACCGTGGACGGCAAGCGCTGTGCCGCGATCGAAATATTGCTGAATTCCGGTCGGGTGGCAGACCTGATCAAACAGGGCGCCGTCACCGAGATCAAGGAAGTAATGCAAAAATCGGAAGCGATGGGAATGAGAACCTTCGACTCGGCGCTGTATCACCTGTATATTGACGGCAAAATCAGCCTCGAGGAAGCACTCAAGAATGCCGATGCAGAGAATAACCTGCGCTTGCGAATCGAGCTTGCAGCAAAGGGAGCGGGCGCGGCCAAGGCTTCCGATGACTCGTTTGGAGGTCTAAGCCTGGTCGAAGAGCCCGAGGAAGAAGACGAAGACGCTTCCGAGGGACTGGTTGGAAATGCTCCCGAAGGAGGATAGCCCAGGCCCAGAACGATTAATGATACAGTTACTCTTTCAGCAGCACTACGTGCTGTTTATCCTGATCGCTTTCGCGCTTATCTTTTCGCTTACCTTTCATGAATTCGGCCATGGCAAGGTCGCGTCACTCATAGGTGACGATACCGCCAGGCACGCCGGTCGCCTGACGCTTAATCCAATCCCCCATATCGATCCGCTCGGCCTGCTGATGGTGTTGCTGATCGGCATCGGTTATGCGAAGCCGGTGCCAACCGACCCGCGCAATTTCAATACCCGCTGGGGCACCTTGCTGGTGGCAGCCGCCGGGCCAGGAATGAACCTGCTGCTCGCGATCGTCACGATCAACCTCTACGGCATCGGCCTGAAACTGGGCATTCCGCTTTTTCAGACCGAGATAGCCTACTTTTTCTTTACCTACCTGGCGCTGATCAACATGCTGTTGATGTTGTTCAACCTGCTGCCGATCGGGCCGCTCGACGGCAGCTATATCCTGCCCTATGTGCTGCCGAGAAACGTCGCGCTCAATTTCATGAGGCTGAACCGGCAGTACGGTGCCTATGCCCTGCTGGCGCTGATAGCACTGAATTTTGCCGGGGTGCCGGTGTTTGCATCCATCTGGCGAATCGGTGAATTCATGCTGGATATTATTCGCATCGTCTGAGCGCCTAGTGGAAGGCGCGCGGCTTGATTAACTGCAGCACCGTTTCGGGGGCCGCCGCCTGGCTCTCGCGACGCAGGGCCAGCAGATCGGCGCCGGGCCTGGCATCGAATACGCGCTTGATCAGTACCGAGTGAGATTCGTTTACCCGCTGCAGTTTACCGACTGCGCAAAGAAAGGGCTGTTGATCGACCTGGCGATAAAAACGCGTATAGACCTGCGGGGTAAAGGCGAGGTTGATGAACCCGGCCTCGTCTTCGAGCGTCACGAACACCATGCCTTTCGCAGAGCCCGGAGACTGTTTCACCAGCACCATGCCGAAGACGAAGACATCGCAATCAGCCGGTAACTCGATCAATCTATCGGAGCGGGTAAATTTATCCACGGCGACCGGGTAAGGCCATTGCTCATGCCTGATAACCTCGGCCGGGTGCGGTCCGAGGCTCGTCCTGAACGCCCTGAAATCTTTCTGGATCGATTCCATCGCCCCCTCGGCCCGCCAGTCGATGCCGTCATCGATGTCGTCCAGTAGCGGCTTGAGCGGTGCGGCTTCGGCCTTCCACAGCGCATCCGAGCGCGAATCCCCGAAATCCTCGAACAGCTTCGACGCCGCCAGCGCGGTAATTTCATCGCGCGCCAGCTCGCAATCCCGGGCGAAATCTTCGAAGCATTGCCAGCCTCGCACCAGTTCCCGCTTTGCAACGATCCTGCTGGCGCTGGATTCGGCGAGCCCGTTGATCAACCTGAAACCAAGCCTGATTGCATACTCGGCACGGGGCGAATCACGCTCCAGCCGATGATCCCATGCGGAACGATTCAATGAAATCGGTAACAGCCTGATACCCTCACGTTTTGCCGACTGCAGCAACGCGTGCGGCGAATAGAATCCCATCGGCTGCGAATTCAAAACCGAAATGTAAAACGCCGCCGGGAAGTGACATTTCAGGTAGCAGGACGCGTAGGCGATCAGCGAAAAGGAAACCGCGTGCGACTCCGGAAAACCATACTCGGCGAAACCCTTCATCTGCCCGAGTATCTGTTCGGCGAATTCCGGTTTGACCCCGTTGTCACGCATGCCCTGCTCGAGCTTGACCAGCAAAGGATTCAAATCGCGGTTGAAATCCTTGATCCCCCAGGAGCCGATCTTCTTGCGCAATTCATTCGCTTCACCCGCGCTGAAGTTACCGACCGCGATCGCGATTCGCATCGCCTGCTCCTGGAAGATTGCAATGCCGAGGGTTCGCTCCAGTATCGGGCGCAAACGTTCATCCGGGTAGGTGACCGGCTCCAGTCCCTCACGCCGTGCGAGAAAGGGATGGATAACCTTGCCCTGGATCGGGCCGGGCCGGATGATGGCCACCTCGATGACGAGATCGTAAAAGCAGGCAGGTTTCAGCCGTGGCAGCATCGACATCTGTGCGCGTGATTCGATCTGAAAGGTGCCCACCGTGTCCGCCCTCTGGATCATCGCATAGGTCGGCGGATCATCGTCGGGTATCGTATCCAGCCGCAGGCTTTGACCATGGTAGTACTCGACGTAATCGAAACACTTGCGCAACGCGGACAGCATGCCGAGGCTGAGGACGTCGATTTTAAAAAAACCCAGCGCCTCGATATCCTCCTTGCACCACTGGATCACGCTGCGTCCCTCCATCGTCGCCGGCTCCCGCGGCAACAGGCAATCGAGCGGTTTGTCCGCGAGCATGAATCCCCCCGAGTGAATGCCGAGATGCCGCGGAAAGCCATGCAGTTTTTCGCTAAGCTGCATCCACAGCCGCCAATTGATGCGCTGGGCATCGGGGTTGGATTTCTCATAATCGTTCTTCAGGGCGATGACGATGTTTTCGGTGCCGCTGCCGCGAAAATAGCGGCTCGACGCGATTTTCGACATTTGCTGCAACAGGCAATCATCAGCCCCGAGCGCCTTGCCGACCGCGCGCAATGCGCCCTTGCCCCTGAAGGTAATCACGTTCGCCACCATCGCGGCGCGCTCACGACCATAGCGCCGGTAAATGTACTGGATCACTTCCTCGCGCCGCTCGTGCTCGAAATCGACATCGATATCGGGCGGATCGCCGCGCTCCATGCTGACAAAACGCTCGAACAGCAGGTCGAACTGGTCCGGGTTCACCGAGGTGATACCAAGCACGTAGCAAACGCTGGAATTCGCCGCGGAGCCGCGCCCCTGGCACAGGATCTGCTGCTGCCTGGCCCAGCTGACGATATCCCAGACGGTCAGGAAATAATCGGCGAAGTCCAGCTTTTCGATCAACTCGAGCTCATGATCGAGCTGCCTTAGAATCTTGTCGGGCGGATTCCGGTTGAACTTTACCTGGATCCCTTCCGTCACGAGTTCCTGCAAATAGGACTGGGCGTCATGCCCGGGCGGAATCATTTCTTTCGGGTAGTGATAACCCAGCTGGTCGAGGTCGAAGCGGCAGGACTCATCCAGCGCCCGTGACAGGCCGATGGCGCGGCGATAGCCCGGGATCGATGCAAACAACCGCCGCAGTTCACGGCCGTGATGCAGGCAGCGCTCG
>JAOTUD010000126.1 GCA_029864065.1 Gammaproteobacteria bacterium
AGATATCCCCCAGGAGGTTCCACATCGCGACCGGTGTATGCAGCCGGCAGGATCCTGCCGGCAGGCCGCAAACCATGCGCACCTGCTGTTCGAACTGCGAGGTTTCGCAGGCATCCAGCGTGTAGTGACCCGAGTTGTGCGGGCGCGGCGCCATCTCGTTTACCAGCACGCGATCGTCGCTCGAGATAAAAAACTCGACCGCGAGCACGCCGCGGTAATCGAGCCCGTTGGCGATGCGCGTGGCCGCGTCGATCGCCGCGGCGGCATGCTCCTGCGAAATCACCGCGGGCACGATGCTCATGTCGAGGATACCGTTGGCGTGGTGGTTTTCGGCGATCGGAAAACAGGTCACTTCGCCGGTGAACGACCGACCGAGCACGACCGAAACCTCGCAGGCAATATCGATGCGCTGCTCGAGCACGCAGGGCTTCCTGCCGATTCGCTCGAATGCCGGCTTCAGGTCATCGAAGCTTTCGCAAACGACCTGCCCCTTGCCGTCGTAACCGAGCATCGCGGTCTTCAGAATCGCTGGGAAAACGAAATCGCGCGCGGCCTCGAGGTCGTCGTCATTTTCGATGGCGACGAATTCCGCGGTAGCGAGGCCCTGCTCGCGGAAAAACACCTTTTCCTGCTTGCGATGCTGCGCGATGTGCAGCGCGGTCGCCGACGGGTGCACCGGCACCGATTTGGCGAGGTAGGCCAGCGTTACCGCGGGGATATTTTCAAATTCGGTGGTCACCACCGCGCAGCGTTGCGCCAGGTAGTCCAGCGCCCCGGTGTCGTCGTAATCTTTCGCGAGATGCTCGCTGGCCAACCCGCCGGCGGGGCTGCCGGGGTCGGGGTCGAGCACGATCACGTCGTAACCCATGGTCCTCGCGGCGGTTACGAACATGCGCCCAAGCTGCCCGCCACCGAGCATGCCGAGCGTGTTGCCGGGCAGAATCGCCATCTTATTGCGCGGGCGGCAACGTCATTTCGAGCACCGCGTCGCGCTGCCGCACGCGGAACCCGGCCAGTTTCTGCGCCAGCGCCGGATCCGTGGTTGCGAGCATCGAAACGGCGAACAACGCGGCGTTGATCGCGCCGGCCTTGCCGATCGCGAAGGTCGCCACCGGCACGCCCTTGGGCATTTGCACGATCGAGTAGAGCGAGTCCTGTCCCTGCAGGTGCTCCGTCGGCACCGGCACGCCGAGCACCGGCAGCGTGCTGTGGGCGGCAAGCATGCCGGGCAGGTGCGCGGCGGCGCCGGCGCCGGCGATGATGCAGGCGAAGCCACTAGCCGCCGCGGTCTTGCCGAATTCGGCGAGCAGGTCCGGGGTGCGGTGCGCCGACACTACCTTCGCCTGGTATTCGACCCCGAACTGCTCGAGGGTTTCGGTCGCGTGCTGCATCACGGGCCAGTCGCTGCTGCTGCCCATTACCACCGCCACTACTGGCTTCGACATGAGTTGCTCCGGTTTATCCCAAAAAAGCGGGCGATTATAGCGCGAAACGATTTAAAAAATTAGCCCTGAATCATTATTAGCGGTAACGCCCATGCTATGATTTCGGACCTGAATCCTGGATGCGGCCATGAACGACGACGCTATTTTCGAAACCCATATCGACAGCCTGGAACTGATTGCGCGCGGCAAGGTGCGCGATATCTATGCCGTCGACGATGACCACATGCTGATCGTCGCGACCGATCGACTGTCCGCGTTCGACGTGGTGTTCAACGAACCGATACCGGGCAAGGGCGAGCTGCTGACCGAGGTATCGAACTTCTGGTTTGCGAGGACCGCGGGGCTGATGACCAATCACCTGACCGGCCTGGACCTGCGCGACTACGTCGACGCCGAAGACTACCGGCGCCTGAAAACCCGCTCGATCATCGTCCGACGCCTGCAGACACTGCCGGTGGAAGCCATCGTCCGCGGCTACGTGATCGGCTCGGGCTGGAAGGACTACCAGGCTAGCGGCGAAATCTGCGGCATCAAATTGCCCGCGGGGCTGCAGCAGGCAGCGCAGCTTCCCGCGCCGATATTCACGCCGTCGACCAAGGCCGAGGTCGGCAATCACGATATCAACGTGACCTTCGACGATGTCGTCGCCAGGATCGGCGCCGACAAGGCCAGGCAGATCAGGGAGAAAAGCATCCAGCTCTACCGGCTGGCCGCGGATTATGCCCGCGCGCGCGGCATCATTATCGCCGACACCAAGTTCGAGTTCGGCATCGACGCCAACGACGAGCTGGTGCTGATCGATGAAATCCTGACGCCCGACTCGTCGCGCTACTGGCCCGCCGACGAGTACCGGGTCGGCATCAGCCCGCCGAGCTTCGACAAACAATTCGTGCGTGATTACCTCGAAACGCTCGACTGGGTCAAGACGCCGCCGCCGCCGCCGATTCCGCCCGAGATCATCGAGCAAACCCGACAAAAGTATCAACAGGTGCGCGACATCCTGCTGGCATAGCATTCAACAATGCGGGGACACTATACTTAATTCCCCGGAATAAAGTAATGTGTCTCCGGAATTCCGGGATGGCGCTTACAACTGTTAGAATCGGGCTTATCTGAATCGGGGGACGCGGCCATGTTCAAATCTATCAGTACCACCTTGATTACCGGCTTTTTTACGCTGGTACCGGTCGTGCTTACGGTATACCTGCTCTACTGGCTCGCGGTATCTTCCGAACAGGTCATGGGCACGGCGCTGCGCTACGTACTGCCCGAGGTATTTTACTTTCCCGGGATGGGCACCATCGCCGGGCTGGTGCTGATGTTCTGCGTCGGGCTGCTGATGAAAGCGGTGCTGGTGCGCCAGCTGTTCGCTTTCGGCGAGAACATTATTTACCACCTGCCGATCATCAAGACCGTGTACAGCGCGATTCGCGATCTGTTCGATTTCTTTTCGCCAAAGGAAGAAAGTTTCGGACGCGTCGTGATCGTCAGGATCGCGAACATGGAAGTCATCGGCTTCGTCACCCAGGAAAACCCGGAACGGCTGCCCGAGTCTTTTCGCGACCGCGACTCCGTGCTGGTGTACCTGCCGATGAGTTACATGATCGGCGGCTATACCCTGCTGGTGCCAAGCCAGGATATCCGGCCCTGTAACATGAGCATGGACGAGGCGATGCGCTTCGCGTTGACGGCCGGCATTACCGGCAAGTACAGCGACAAGGAGAAGCCCGGGGCGAAAAGTGCATGAGAGCAATGATTCTGGAAAAACCCGGAACCCCGCTGCGGCTGATCGAGAGACCTGATCCGCAGCCGGGCCCCGGGCAGCTACAGGTGAAGATTGCGGCCTGCGGCGTGTGCCGCACCGATCTGCACGTGGTCGACGGCGACCTGACCGAACCGAAACTGCCGATCATCCCGGGTCACGAAATCGTTGGCAACGTCAGCGCGCTCGGCGTGGGAGTCGAAGGATTCGGCATCGGGGACCGCATCGGCATCCCGTGGCTTGGCCATACCTGCGGTCGTTGCAGTTTCTGCCGCTCCGGCGCCGAAAACCTGTGCGACGAGCCCGGCTTTACCGGTTACCAGATCGACGGCGGCTATGCGGATATGACGGTTGCCGACGCGCGCTACTGCTTTGCGCTGGGTAGCGATCGCTCCGATGCGGAACTGGCGCCGCTGTTATGCGCCGGCTTGATCGGTTACCGTTCGCTGGTCATGGCCGGAGACGACTCCAGCCGGCTCGGTATTTACGGCTTCGGCGCGGCGGCGCATATCGTCGCGCAGGTCGCGCGCTACCAGCAGCGCGAACTCTATGCGTTTACCAGCCCCGGCGACGCCACGGCGCAGCGCTTCGCGCTCGAACTCGGCGCCGCCTGGGCGGGCGGCTCGGACCAGCCCGCCCCGGTCGAACTCGACGCGGCGATTATCTTCGCGCCGGTGGGGCCGCTGGTGCCGGCGGCGCTGCGCGCGGTGCGCAAGGGCGGCGTCGTGGTTTGCGGCGGCATCCACATGTCGGACATCCCGTCTTTTCCCTACAGCATTTTATGGGGTGAACGGGTGCTGCGCTCGGTCGCGAACCTGACGCGCCAGGACGCGATCGATTTTCTCGAACTGGCGCCGAAGGTGCCGGTGCAGACCCGCATCGAGGAGTTCCCGCTGCAACAGGCAAACCAGGCGCTGCAGGCCCTGCGCGACAGCAAGCTGACCGGCGCCGCGGTGCTGAGCCCCTGCTAGCGTGCCCCTGCGCGTAACCGACATCGCAAGGTAATCGGGCATCGCGTGCCTGCCTGCTGGCCCTGCTCTGTATTGCCGTTTGCGCCTGCCAGGGCCTCGGGGTCGAGGCCTGGGAACGTGAAACCCTGGCTCGACCCGAGATGCAGTTTGCGGTACGCGACATCGACCTCGCGCTGGACGACCATTTTTATTTCAGCAAGGAAGGAACCAGCGGCGGCAGGGGGTTTCGCCGGTGGCGGCTGCGGGTGCAATTAGGAGTAATGCCATTACCGCAACGACAGCGTTACCTGATCGGTCTGATTGGTCACCATGTGGATGCCGCCGGACTTCATGCACACCAGCTCGCCCTCGGCGGCGTCGAACTCGTGCTTGATTTCGAGCTCGGCGAAATCGGGCCGGCTGCCGTCATCGATGCGGTTGTAACGGACATTGTGCTCGACACCCTCGACCCCCGCGACCACCGCCCAGGTGCCATGATCGTGTGGCGGCGTGCCCCTGCCGGGTAGCCAGCTCAGCACCAGCACGGCCAGCGAATGATCGGCTTCTTCGTGCAGCAGGTGCACGCCGAAGCCCTGCGCCTCGTCGGCCTGGCAGTGTTTCGGCTGCAGCCACGACCGGTCGGCGACGAAGCGCTGCGCCAGCGGCCCGACCCGCGCCAGGATCCGGTCCTCGTCGGCGGTTGCGGCGGTAATTTTCCTCAGATCGTCGACATATTGAGCGAGCGGGTAGTGGTCAGTCACGTTATTTAACCTCTCGGTAATCTGCTGAACTTCTGTCGAGCCCGGTGTGGCGAGGAATTTTAACAGATATCGGGCCGCCGCATAACAGCGCCTGAAACGCGTTGGCGCGAGACCACGCAAACCCCGGCCGTCAGAAATAGTAGGCCATTTCGAGCAGCAGGTAATCGTCGTTTTGCAATGCCGCGAGCAGGTCGTCGGCGTCGATATTCGAGAAGGTCTGCAGTTCCAGCGTTCCCTTCCAGCTAGCGCCGAAGCGGCGACTGCCCTCGACCCTGAAGCTGCGCCCCCGGTTCTCGGTGTCGATCACGAATCCCGCCAGGATTTCGCTCGACTGCGCGTCGTTGAAACCGAAGCGTCCGCCAACAAAAATATCGTGGTCGAACGCCCCGCCCTCGCCCTCGGGCCGGCTGTCGGCCGAGTACTCGACCAGCGTTCCGAAGTCGATGTCCGTTTCGACGATACCGTAGAAGGTGTATTCGAAGCCCGCAACATAGGCGCCGTAGTCGTTCGACCGCGCTTCGCGTCGGATAAACTCGAGGCGCCAGATCCAGTCCCGGTATATCCACTGCGCATCGACGCCGAGCTGCGCCATCTGTTGGTAAAACGGGATCAGCACCGGGTTGCCGTCGCGGTCGCTGCCCGGCAGCAACAGCGGGTCGCGGCTGGTGCCCCTGAACCACGATACCCCGAGATCGAGATCGCCGTAAGTTTGCGAAAATCTGAAGGCATAATCGACATGCCGTTCTTCGTCGGAGGATTCGTAAGCGGCCTGTTCGGTATCGACTACCAGCGGCGTGCGCAGGCGCCCCGCCGCGGACTGGAAAGTGCGTTCGCGAAATCCGGGTAGCACCAGGAAATCGAGCACCCCCCAGTCCTGATACCTTTTCAGATGTATCATCGGTTGACCGAGCTTGTCTTCGCCGTCGATGCCCTCGACCTGGTCGATCTGGTTGATCACGTCGACCAGGTGCTGCGACTCGGCAACGCCCCAGAACATCGTGTTGATACCGACACGCCATTCGTTGTCGCCGTCGATACGCAGCCACAGCGCTTCGCGGATATCGGCGTGTTCGCGTCCCGCGTCCCCATCGTCGGCGCGCAGGAACAGCTCGAGGCTCCACAGGTCGTCAGCGTCGTTCCACTCGCCGTTCCATCTCGGTTCAAACGACAGCGTGACATTGCTGTCGAACTGCTGGTCGAACTGCGCGCTTTCGCCGAACGCCTGGCCCTCGACCGCGACGTTGCCGGAAAACTCGGCCCTCGCGCCCGCGGAAGTCAGCAGCAGGACCGCGAAGAAAAATGCCCGGCGCATGCTAGTCGTTGCGTTTCAGCGTCTGCGAGCGGAAGTCGCTCTCGGTCAGGCCGGTCCTGAACTGGTAATCATTCCATTCGAGCAGGGTGCTCTTGCCGGTCTGGTGATTGACCATGTTCATCGTACCCGGCCGCCAGTAATGGCCGAGATACTGCCTGAAATCGCCCGCGGTCAGCGTCTTCAACAGGGTTTTCTTGCGATCGTAAAACTCGGCCTTGACCAGGCGATAAGCCTCGCTGTCGATCCACGCCACCTGGCGCGTGTACCCGGAAAATTCGTAGGCGGGGTAGCGTTCGATAACATGGCAGGTCCAGTCGCCGCAGGGTTCCTCGCGCAGGTAGCGGTAAGTATATTTTTCGACCTCCTGCGAGCCCAGGTCCTCGAAGGCGAAGGTCGAACCCATGAAGGGTCCCGACTTGTTGCGCGAACTGATGCGCTTGACCCGTTTCAACGCCGGCAGGTAGAGCCACTGGTCGTCGGGTTCGAGCCCGTGCGAGTAAGTCAGCATCTTGGTCCCCTTGACGTCCGCGGGCTCGTCGAAGATCGACAGGCTCCTGTCGCCGTCGCCTTCGACTTCGAGGCTGCGAATCCGGATCAGGCGCGTGGAAGTTTCACCCGACCTGTTTTTCAGGGTCATGATCATGTTCGCCGAGAAATCGGTAAAGCCCCTGTCATAGGCCTTGGCGGCTTTGGCGATTTCGAGACCTTTTTGCTCGGCGCTTTGTGCGCTAGCCGCGGCGGGGATTGCGACCAGCGCCAGCAGTAGCGCGGTTTTCGGTTTAAACATTGGTGTGCTCCTCGCCTGCTAAGGCAATGGCCTGTTCTCGACCGCTAGCGGGGGCCTGCCCTCGCCCGCCGTCGACGGCCATCAGCAGCGGCGGTAATAACAGGAAGTCGGCGACCAGCGCGAAGACGATGGTTACCGCGGTCATCAGGGCCATGTTCGAGTTCAACGTGAACGCGGAAAAGGTCAGC
>JAOTUD010000127.1 GCA_029864065.1 Gammaproteobacteria bacterium
CCTGTCCTGCTGCTCGCTGTTGCCGTGCACCGCCTGGTCGGAAATCAGCGAACCGGTATCGAGAAAGGCGTCGAGCTCGGGTTCGAGCGGAAACCCGACCACGGTTTCACCGAGGTCGCTGATGACGATCGGGATGTTGCGATCGAATTCCGGGTTGCTATCCCATTCGGACTGCCATTGCTTTAGTTCCTCGTCCCGCCGCGCGTTATCCCCCGGGGACTTGATTGAGAGTTCACGCAGCAGCGCGCCCAGCAGTTCGGGTTTGGAAATATCCAGGCCATCGATCCACAGCGCGCGGAATATGCGCAGGCGCAGCTCTGCCGCCCGGGCCGGAGCGCTGTGCCGAACCGCGTTGGCCAGCCCCACGGCGGCGGCCGAATTCGGCCTGAACATCGGCACGTTGATCGATACCGACGGGGCCCGCCGGCGCAGGTCGGCGACCTCGCGGGTGAGTTCGCTGAGCACCTCGAAACCGGACTCGGCGCCGGCAATCGACGGCGCGTGCTGAATCACGCGAAAATCGACCTGGTGATCGAGTCCCATCGCGTGCAAACGCTCGTTTAACGCGTAACAGAAAGGACAGTTAAAATCGGCGTAAACGGTGAAATTTCCGACACCGTTCGCGTCTAGCTGCTTTCCCGTTTGTGATGCTTCGCCCATGCCCAGGGTCTCAAATTTGTAATTATTTTAATGGTTTACGGAAAATTCGTCCCGCTTCAACAGGGATTATAGGTGATAAAGCGACATATTCGTAGCGACGATTGGTTTTCCCTGCATACCCGCAGAACGGGCTCGCTGCGGGCGGCGGCGGCGGCAATTCCGGGGGCGTGGCGCACCCGGGGAACTCGATCAATTTGTACCGCAATATCCAGCCACGTGCTAAGGTTGCCGCCGGGTCGAGTAAATTCACCCGGACCAAGATGACCATCAAACGGCTCACCATCTCGATTGGAATTGCCGCGCTGGCAGCGTTCTCGCTGCACCTTGTTTTCGTGTCGCAATCCACGCGCGAGCCGCTGCCGGAACCCGCATCGATGCGGCAGCAGCCTGCGCCGAGCGAGCTCCGGGAAAAAGTTCTCCAAAACCGTATGCCGACCGCGGAAGAAGGCGATAAGGTCGATTCCGGGGATTCGATCGCAGTCGAAGCGGAGGCCTCCAGCGGACTGATCGAGATTTTCGGACGCGTCGCCGACGCAGACGGACAACCGCTCGAAAACGTGCTGGTCAACGAGGAACGCTACTTTTTCAGCACCCGCAGCGACGCCCAGGGTTACTATCGACTGGTGCTGGACCTGCCGCGGCACCGCCTGCCGGTGCTGCAATTTCTGCGCAGCGGTTACGAGCGTCTGCGTATCGGTGACCGCGCGCAAATGCAGCAGGCATCGAATTACGAGCTCAACGTCACGCTCCTCGACAAGCCCGATTCAGTCAGCGTCGCGGGCTGGGTCGGAAACGATATCGGCATCGGACTCGACGGCGCGAGCGTTGAGCTGACCGCGGTCGAGGCTACGCCCGAAAACGATTACTCGTTGACCGTTTTTACCGATGACCGGGGCGATTTCGAACTCGAGGGAGTTGGCGCGGGGCTGCGCTACCGGTTGTCGGTCGACAAGATCCCGGACTATCCCGCCTACGAAATCCGGGAGCTGCTGGTAGGCGCAGAGCCCCAGCGCTTGAACATCGTGCTGCCGTCGCTGCAATTCGTCGAGGTCGACGGCATGATCCTGAATCGCGACGCGATGCCGGTGCCGAATTTCGAAATCGAAATCAGCAACATCACCACTGGAAATCACAACCGCCAGATCGTCAGCGACTCGTCCGGCTTTTTTACCCTCCGGGACTACCCGCTCGGCGAAGTAAGCCTGACCACGCGTGGCAACGACATTTACCGGATCAACGGGCTCAGGCTGACCGCCAACGGGCATCGCAACCTGAGGCTGACAATCGATCGAGGCAACAACATGCTGACCGGCTGGGTCTCGGATCAAAGCGGGCTGCCGGTAAACAAGGCGCTGGTCACTATCGAGCGAAGCTTCGACGATGGCGCGATCGAGCATCTTCGCTACCGATCACAGGCCAGCGACGCCAACGGCTGGTTTTCCATGGAGAACCTCGGCAGCGGCGAGTACCGCGTAACGGTTTACGCCCAGGGATACCGGAAGCACGAGTTGCTGCACCGTATGTCCAGTCAGTACGAGGAAATTCAGATCAGGTTGCAACCCGGCGGTTCCTGAATCCGCTGCACCATCCCCGATTATAAAGGGCGTGCGGCACGCGCGGCATCGGGTCTCGATATCTTTTGTAGCAAGTGGTTGCACTGCTGGTGATTGACCAGACCGCCGTAGCGCTCGGCGGCATTGACAAGCAGCTGCGCCGCGACCCCGGCCTTGCCGGTATCGATCGCCATCTGCGCGTAAAACAGGGTGCGCGACACGTCCGGCAGCTGAAATTGCGGGCTGGCCGCCTGGCAGCGTTCTATCGTCATCAGCACCCGGCCATGCCGCTGCTCCTGGTCCAGTAGCTGGATCAGCAGTCTCCCCAGGCACAACAGGGTACGCGATGGCCCCCATTCGCGGGCGCGCTCGAACACCATCTCGAGTTCGGTGAACAATGCCTGCAGGTCGTAGCGGTCCAGCAGTTCGACTATCGCCTCGCTGTCCCGGTGCGTCTTGACCATCTGGTAAATCCTGCCCATGAAACGATCGTGCTCGCGTTCGCGTTCGCGCTGCTCGATGAGTGGTGCGGTTTGCCTGCGGTAGCGGTGCGCCTCGGCCCTGGTCTTACCGAAGCGCTGCTCGACGCGCATCGCCTCGATCTCGTCGGCGAGTTCGGCGCTGGTTTCCTCCCTGCGCTCCTTCAGCCACAGCAGGCCAAAAACATAACCGCCGATGCCGCCGAAAACATGCGCGACGAGATTGACGCCACCGTGCTCATCGGCGCCCAGCAGGGTCCAGGCGTCGAGCCCGATATAAATCGCCGCCAGTACCCAGGCCGGTACGAAAAATGTTTTCCACAGCAGGATCAGCCAGCACAGCACGCGCACGCGCGCATGCGGCATCAGGTATGCCGAGAGACCGATCATGCCCGTCACCACGCCCGAAAATCCGAGCGTCGGCACCGCTTCCGAACCGCTGACAACGATCGACAGGGAATAAGCGAGACCGGTTACCAGCGCGAGAAAAAGAATTAAGGCGGCGAAACGCAGGCTGCTTGCGATCAGGATTTCGAGCGCGGGGGCAAACGCCATGAAAAAAACCAGGTTGCCGAACAAGTGCCAGAAACCGGCGTGCGCAAAGGCGGAGGTCACCATGTTTAGCGGATTCCAGCTATCCGGGTAATACATCAGCGAATCGGTGATCGGAGCCGCGAGCTGCAACGTATAAACAAGAGCGCAGATCGCGACAGCCATGTAGCAGCCGTATGCCGGCCTGGCCAGCGTCAGCGCGGTACTGTAAGGGATGATTAGCATAGGATGATTCTAGCCCGGGTTGCCGTGAAAACTAGCTGCATCTCTAGCACTTTTTCGCTCGCGTCGACGACGGCGGCCTATCGAGAACACCAAACGTGATCATTTCCAGAACCTACAATTTCGATTTCAACCACCCCGCCGACAGGCTGTGGGCTGTCGTTTCCGATACACCGCGCTGGGGCGAGGCCTCCGGCTTTCCGAAGTACCAGGCCAGCGAACAGTTGCAGCCGGATGGCACCGTCAAGGTGACCGGTATGATCGAGATCGCCGGTATCAGGATCGCCTGGGAGGAGCCGCCCGCCAACTGGATCGCCGGGCGCTGGTTCGAGCAGCAGCGTATCTTTACGCGCGGGCCGATGCAGCGCATGACCACCCGCGCGACCCTGCAGGACCGGCAGGCTCACAGCGGCCTCGAACTCGAGTTGAGCTTCGATACGCGCAACCTGATCGGCACGCTGCTGGCGAAACGCATGGTCGCCGCCTTCGAGGACAAGGTACGCGCGTTGCTCGACATCGCCGATCAGCTGATCCGGGCCGAACAGCCCGCCCTGTTCAAATCCAGCTACCAGCCGTCCGCGTCCGTGCAACAGCGGGCCGCGAAGCTCCTCGACGTGGTCGCCGCGTCGCCCTATGAGCACGGGCTCGCCAAAAAACTGATGGCACACATCAATGAAAGCCAGGAAGTGGATTTATGGACGATGCGCCCGATCGCGCTGGCGCGCCGCTGGGGCACCGGCAGCCGCGACGCGATCGAACTGTTTCTGCAATCGGTGCGCTCCGGGCTGCTCGAATCGCGCTGGGACATCCTGTGTCCGCGCTGCCGCATCAGCAAGGCCGTGACGAGCAATATCGCCGAACTGCCGAACGGGGTGCACTGCGACGCCTGCAATATCGATTTTAAATCGGATTTCGCGCGCAACGTCGAGTTGAGCTTCAGCCCGAGTCCGTCGATCCGTCCCGTCGAATACGGGTTTTATTGTCGTTCCGGTCCGGGCGTGACGCCGCATATCAAGGGTCAGTGCTCGCTGCAGCCAGGCGCGAGCCGCTCGCTGCCGCTGCTACTGCAGC
This sequence comes from Gammaproteobacteria bacterium, assembly GCA_029864065.1. Taxonomy (GTDB): domain Bacteria; phylum Pseudomonadota; class Gammaproteobacteria. The sequence goes on from JAOTUD010000127.1 coordinate 4,538, forward strand.
CCGGCGCTTACCGCGTGCGCACCCTCGAAGCGGGCGACGAGATCGAGCTGACCTGGAACGGGGGCGACTTCCCCGAAATCCGGGTTTGCGAAGATTCGGTCGAAATCGACGGCGCGGCGCCGACCGGAGAAATCAGGATGGTGAATGCGGGCAAGCTGCAGCGCACCGTCGTCATCGAGGATCTAAGCTGGTCGCGCGACGTGCTGACCGCCGAGCACGTGACCACCCTGCAGGCGTTTCGCGACCTGTTTTCCGACCAGGTACTGCGTCCCGGTGACGAGGTCAGCATCCGCAATATCACCTTCGCGTTTACCGACCTGGTGGGATCGTCGGACCTGTTCACGCGCCTCGGTGACGCCGGGGCCTATCACCTTGTGCGCGAGCATTTCGCCGAGCTCGGCGAAATCGTGCGCCGCCACCAGGGTAATATCGTCAAAACCGTCGGTGACGGGATCCACGCGGCATTCCTGACACCGGACGAGGCGCTGCGCGCCGCGATCGAAATGCAGCGCGCGATGCACGATTTCAACCAACGCTTCGAAGCGGCAAACGTGTCGATTCGCATCGGCTTGCACGCGGGTAGCAGCATCGCGGTAACCCTGAACGGGCGCCTCGATTACTACGGCGAGGCGGTAAACCTCGCGGCCCGTCTCGAGGGCCAGGGCGAAGCCGGCGACATTGTCATGTCCAAAGCCTTTACCAGCGATCCGGCCGTTGATGGTATTCTGTCCGACTTCGAGATTCGCGAACGGCGACTGACGCTGAAAGGATTTGCCGAAGCCGTTACGATTTGCCAGATAAAATTGCAGCAGGAACATGAACGAAACCCCTGACAACTGGTCGCTATACATCATCGAGGCCGACGACCGCTCGCTTTACACCGGGATTACCACCGATATCGAGCGACGCTTCGCAGAACACCTGCAGGGGCAAAAGGGCGCCAGGTACTTCAATGGACGTAGGCCGGTCAGGGTCGTTTACCGCGAAGACGGACATTCGCGCAGCAGCGCGAGTCGGCGCGAGATCGAAATCAAGCGACTGTCGCGCAGCGAGAAACAGCAATTGATCGTGACGCGGAAACAACCCGGGTTCGACCATGCCTGACCTGCTGTCCGGCGGCACCGCGCAGCGACTAGCGCTGCCCGATGCCGACCTGATGCTGTGGCAACAGGTCGGCCTGGGCCGGGCCTACGACCGCCTGCTGCAGCAGCTGATCGAAGAAACTGACTGGCGACAGGAACGCATCACCGTGTACGGCAAGCCCTACCTGCAGCCCCGCCTGAGCGCCTGGTACGGCGATCTCGCCTACAGTTACTCGGGTATCCGGCTCGAGCCTTCGCCCTGGACCCCAACCCTGCGGCAGATCAGGAAACGGATTGAAGCTCTGACCCGTCTGCGTTTCAACAGTGTATTACTCAATTACTACCGGGATGAAAACGACGGCATGGGTATGCACAGCGACGACGAACGCGAACTCGGCCCGCGGCCGGCGATCGCCTCCATCAGCTTCGGCGAGGAACGCGACTTTATTCTCAGGCACCGCCAGCGCAAGGATCTCGGCAGCGTCAGGTTGGCGCTACCGTCGGGTAGCCTCCTGTTGATGCAGGGCGATACCCAGCAGCACTGGCGCCACGGTATCAACAAGCTCAGGCGTCGCTGCGGTCCGCGGGTAAACCTGACCTTCCGCAGGATAGTCGCCGGCAATCCCCGGGAGCGCGGGTTATGAGCATGCAGGCACTAATGATCTGGCTGCTGGGAGGGCTCGTCGGCAGCATGCTGTTTTTCGCGATCACCGTCGCGCCGACCGTGTTCCGCAGCCTGCCGGGCGACCATGCCGGGGCGTTTCTGCGCACATTGTTCCCGCAATACTATGGCTGGGGACTCGTCGTCGCGCTGCTGTGCTGCGTGGTCGCGCTGGTCGCCGGCAGCGCTTTGTTGCTTGCCGTCTGCGGCCTGGTGCTGGTCCTGTTTGTCTACGCACGACAGTTTCTGATGCCCGCCATCAATCGCGCCCGCGATCGCGAAATCGCCGGCAATACCGGGGCCGCGGTAACTTTCAAACGGCTGCACCTGCAAAGCGTGCTGATCAACGTCCTGCAGTTGCTGCTGCTGGTTGCTGTCACCGTCTACCTGTTGTGGGTATAATCCCCGGCTAAGCCCGCACGGAACCATTGCGGACGACATCGCCGAACCCACGCACGGACGCGGGCCAACAATCGGAGCCGGGATGACAGATACCGAACTGATCGAACTTGCCAGGGCATACGTCGCGCTCTCCAACTCGCACCGCGTCGAGTTGATCCTGCCCATGTTCGCAACCGGCGCGCGCTATACCTCGGCGTCGCTGGGCGAGTTTCGCGGTCAGGCCGCGATCGGCGACATGATGCATGGATTTTTTGCCGACTACCCCGATGCGCGTTGGCAGGCATCCAACTACCGCTGCGATGATCACCAGGTCAGCTTCGATTTCACGCTCAACGCGACCGCCGCCGGCGACGGCAGCCTGCTGCAGCGACGCGGCGTCGAGCACATCGCGTTTACCGCCGAGGGTTCGATCAAGAAGCTGGTGGTCGAGATTGCCTGACCGGCAGCCCAAAATCGAACCGTACCGAATCGCGGCAACCTCGCGTAAGGTCGGATATCAGGTTGAGGGTCACCA
>JAOTUD010000128.1 GCA_029864065.1 Gammaproteobacteria bacterium
GAGGTGCTTGATGCGGTAACCCAGCTGACCGGCATAGACGACATCCTCGGTCGAGATGCCGCTGATGCCCTCGGTGTATACCGCGTCGAACTGCAGCGGAATGCCGAACGCGATCGACGACAGGATACAGAGCTTGTGCGCCGCGTCGATACCCTCGACGTCGAAGGTCGGATCGGCCTCGGCGTATCCCAGCGCCTGCGCCTCGGCGAGGACGTCGTCGAAGTCCCTGCCCTTATCGCGCATTTCCGTCAGTATGAAATTGCCGGTACCGTTGATAATGCCGGCAACCGATTCGATGTGATTTGCGCTCAAGCCCTCGCGGATCGCCTTGATGATGGGAATCCCCCCGGCAACCGCCGCCTCGAAAACAACGTTCACCCCCTGCCGCTGGGCCGCGTTGAATATTTCGTTTCCATGCAGCGCGATCAGGGCCTTGTTGGCGGTCACGACGTGCTTGCCGTTTTCGATCGCGCGCATCACCAGGTCGAGCGCCGGATCGTATCCACCGATCAATTCGATGACGATATCGATCTCCGCATTATTGACGACCTCGAAGGGATCGGCGGTCAGGCTGATGTCGCCGCTGCCGCCGGGCATCCCGGCCGCGGTGTTGCGCCGCGAAGCCTGCACGATCTCGATACTGCGCCCCGCGCGGCGCGCGATTTCGGCCGCGTTATTCTTCAGCGTCAGTGCGGTGCTGGCACCGACGGTGCCGACACCAAGCAAACCCAGTTTTACCGGTTTCAATCCAAGTCTCCAGAAGTCGTCGCAGGGGGATTTGCGACCGCGCAACCTTAAGAAATGTGTACTCGACTGTCAACTGCGCTGCGCGCGTCGGGGGCGTTGATCGACCACTGAAATTACATTATTCTGGGGCGCATGCCTCTCGCCGAAGATATCGTCACCAGCCGCCACCGGATCACCGCCTACAGCGCGCAAACGGTAACCGTCAACGAAGTCGTGCATCGCCACAGCCTGGTGCTGACGGCGCAGAATATCGTCAGCCCGTGGCCGGTTACTTCGCTGGCCGATCTCAGCGACGACAATCTGGCGCCGGTGCTGGAATCGAAACCGGCGGTGGTTTTACTCGGCACTGGTGAGCAGCAGCGGTTTCCGGAGGCAAGAATATTCGCGCTGTTCGGGCAACAGGGCATCGGCCTCGAAGTCATGGACAATGGCGCCCTGTGCCGCACCTTCAATATCCTCGTCGCCGAGGACCGCGCCGTCACCGCCGCCATAATTCTCGCCCCCTGATCCCACATCTCATCCCAGGCTGCAACATTCCGTGAATTCCTGGGACACCCGAATTCCGGGTAGGGTGTGGCCCGACCTGATCGATCGGATCAGCAGGTGTAGCGGGAATCTTATTCTTCGATGATGTTTTCGCGGGAGTAGCCGCTGTGCTCGAGAATGCGGCGCAGCTTGCGCAACGCATCCATCTGGATCTGGCGCACACGCTCGCGGGTCACACCCAGTTCGAGCCCGACTTCTTCGAGCGTGCCGCGCGGATGGTTGCGCAGGCCGAAGCGGCGCACCACGACATCGCGCTGTTTTTCATCGAGTTCGTCGAGCCAGCCGTCGAGGTGCTTGATGACGGTTTCGTCCTGCAGGATGCTGGACGGGTCCGCGTTGCTGTCGTCGGGGATGACATCGAGCAGCGGACGGTCGCCCTCCCCCCCCATGGGTATATCGAACGACGAAACGCGGTCCGCCAGTTTGAACATTTTCTCGACATCCTTGACCGGTTTCTTCAGCAACCTGGCGACGTCTTCCGGTGTCGCCTCGCGGTTGAGCTCCTGGGTAAGCTTGCGCGCCGCCCTGAGGTAGGTGTTCAATTCCTTGATGACGTGGATCGGCAGCCTGATGGTGCGCGTCTGGTTCATCAGGCCGCGTTCGATAGTCTGGCGAATCCACCAGGTAGCGTAGGTCGAGAAACGGAATCCGCGCTCGGGATCAAATTTCTCCACCGCGCGAATCAGGCCGAGGTTGCCTTCCTCGATCAGGTCGAGCAACGCCAGGCCGCGATTCATGTAGCGCCGCGCAATCTTGACGACGAGGCGCAGGTTGCACTCGATCATTTTGTCGCGCGCGACGGTGTCGCCTTTCAGCGCGAGTCGCGAATAGTAGACTTCCTCTTCGGCGGTCAGCAGCGGCGAAACCTCGATTTCCTTGAGGTACAGCCGGGTGGGATCGGCATCGGAGGCGCGGCGGGTGCCTACCTTGCGGCGGTCCTCCGGTTTGCGGCGCTCGACGAACTTTTCGGCCTCGGTCGCCTCGTCATCGTCGTCATCGTCGTCATCGTCGTCATCGTCGCCGGTCTCGATAATGGTCGCGTTTTCAGCGTCATCGTCATCGTCGGCCAGGTCCGAGATTTCTTCATCGTCGACAAGGTCCTCTCCCAAATCCTCAGGCGGTATTTCGGTGTTTTCGATAAGCGACTTATCGGTAGGTTTGGTCATCCAGAGATTCCTTTATTGGTCCGGTAGATATTTCATTGGATCCACCGGTTGGCCATTTCGACGTATTTCAAAATGCAGTTTTGCCGTGTTATCCCAGCGCCCCATTTCGGCGACGATATTCCCTGCCTTCACCGCCGCCCCTTCCTGTACCAGACGTTCCCGACAATATGCATAGGCGCTCAAATACTTTTCGCTGTGCTTGATGATGATCAGATTACCATAACCGGCCAAACCATTACCACTATACACCACCTTGCCGTCGGCAACCGCACGCACCGGCTGGCCGAGCTTCCCGGCGATATCGATGCCGCGGCGATCGAGCCTGGAGGCGAGAAAAGTATTGAGCGGTTCGCCCACGGTGGGCCAGAGCCACTGCTGCGGGTCTCGACCCTCGGACTCGCCGGATCGATTGCTCGCGCTGGCGGTCGTCGCGGATTTTGCGGTGGTGCCCGTTCTTTCTTCGGGGGCCGCGGCGACGGCCTGATTTGCGGGTCGTACCAGGCGCAAGCGCTGCCCCGGGTGGATTGGATCGCTGATGTCGATCTGGTTCCACTGCGCCAGCTGATGGTAGTCGAGACCGTAGCGCCAGGCGATCGAGTAAAGCGTGTCGCTCGTCTTGACCGTATACCAGCCGGCGCTACGCGTTACCCTGGTCGGGGGATTAACCACGACACAGGACGCGAGCATCATCAACGCAATGACGACGGCAACAACTGCTTTCATGACTCGATTTCTAATTATCAAAAATAATAGATAACTATTGCCAGCAGCAGGGCGACGACAACGGCCCAGCCTATTACTTCGATATACTTTATTAGCTTCGGTTCTATCGACGGCCCGAATTTGGCAAGACACCAGGCAAGCAGAAAAAAACGCAGGCCGCGACCAATGATCGAGGCCAGCAGGAACGGGATAATGGCGAGGTTCAAAACCCCTGCGGCGATGGTAAAAATCTTGTACGGCACGGGTGAAAAACCGGCCACCAGCACCGCCCAGAAACCCCATTGTCCAAACCACTTTATGACCGTTTCGAACCTGTCCTGGTAACCCCATTCGATGATCAGCGGCTCGGCCAGGTCGAACAGAAAGGCTCCGATCAGGTACCCGATCAAACCGCCGAGAACCGAAAATAGTAAAGTCAGGGCAGCGAACCTCAGCGCCAGGGACGGGCGCGCGATCGCCATCGGGGCCAGCATCACGTCAGGCGGCGGAAACGGCAGGATAAAAGATTCGACGAAACTTAATAAGGAAAGGTAATAAGGCGCCTGCGGGCGCCGCGAAAATCGCATTACCCCCTGGTAAATATTCTCGAAAACCTGCATTAATTCAGTCCCGGCAACAGCGGAACGAATGCCACCTTCTCGAGCGCCTCGCTGACCAGCCCGTCTTTGCTGTGGATTATTTTAGTCATCGTCTGGTCGATCCCGTTATCGAACGGGAGCACCATGATGCCACCCGTGGTCAGTTGCGCCGCCAGCGCTTCCGGCACTTCGCTGCAGGCCGCCGTCATCATGATTCGCTCGAAGCGGTAAGTCAGATTCGGCCAGCCCTCGATGCCGTCGGTATGGCGCAGCTGCACGTTGTAGATCTCGAATTCGGCGAGACGTTTCTTCGCCTGCTGATGCAATGCTTCGATGCGCTCGACGCTGTAGACCTGCGGGAAAATACTCGCCAGCACCGCGGTTTGATATCCGCAGCCGGTGCCGATCTCGAGCACCGAGCTGGCGCTGCCGTCCTCGAGCAGCAGCTGGGTCATGTAGGCGACGATAAAGGGCTGCGAAATCGTCTGACCATACCCGATCGGCAGCGCGGTATCCTCGTAAGCGCGGTGCGCCAGCGCCTCGTCCACGAACAGGTGACGCGGCACGCGACGCATTACGTCGAGCACCTGCTCGTTATTTATGCCCTGCTGCTGCAGGCGCTGTATCAATCGGTCACGGGTACGCTGCGAAGTCATGCCGATACCCTGGTGATTGCGGTCCGATAAATTCACATTTGCTCCAGCCAGACTTGCAGTGGCTCGATTCCGCCGTGGCGGGTCAAATCGATTTGCATCGGCGTGACCGACGCGGTGGCGTGTTCGACTGCATGAAAATCGGTACCCGGCCCCGCATCCTGCGCCTCGCCGGGAGGGCCTACCCAGTAGATCGGACGCCCGTAGGGGTCGCTTTGCCTGACCATGGATTCGGCCCTGTGCCTGAACCCCAGCCGCGTCGCCCTGGTCGCAATGACCGCTTCGATCGGCAGGTCCGGAACATTTACGTTGAGCAGGGTATCGTCCGGCAGCGGATTGTGCGTGAGCCGCTCGACCAGGCGACGGGTGACCAGCGCCGCGCTATGGTAATGGGTTGCCGGTTTTCCGACCAGCGACACCGCGATCGCGGGCAGGCCCAGGTAGCGGCCTTCCATGGCGGCGGCGACGGTACCCGAGTAAAGCACGTCGTCGCCGAGATTGGGGCCGGCGTTAATACCGGAAACGACCATATCCGGAGCCCTGTCGAGCAATCCTGACAGCGCCAGGTGAACGCAATCCGTCGGCGTGCCGTCGACATAGTAAAATCCATCTTCGGACTGGTGTACTCGCAGCGGTCTCATCAGGGTCAGCGAGTTACTGGCACCGCTTTTGTTGCGATCGGGTGCGACCACGGTAATTTCGGCCACCTGGGACAATTCCTGCGCGAGTATTTTGATGCCAGGGGCCAGGTAGCCGTCATCGTTGGTAATGAGAATATGCATCGGGGAAGAATTCTATATGATTTGAATGTAGGTCAGAGAACATTTTCGGATAATAATAGCGAAATTAGGCATTTACCCAGTGATCACTCCATGAACGACGACGATGATTCCGAATTTGCCAGGCTGATACCGGGCGTCAAGCGACTGCAAACCGACCGTATCAACCAGTTCCGGCAACGCAATCGTAACAAGATTACGCCGACGGCGCCCCGCCAGGAAACCGCAATCGAGGACGACGCGACTTTCTGGGCCGCGCCGCAGCGCGACACCTATTTCAATTCCGGCCTGCAGAAAAAACTGCAGCGCAGAATCCGCCAGGGCCTGATTCGACCCGAAGCCAGCCTCGATCTGCACGGCTGTCGCCAGCAGGAAGCCCTGCAAATGCTGCAACACTTCCTCGCCGACGCGCTGCAACAACAGATGCGCATGATCGTAATAATCCACGGCCAGGGTTACCGGTCGCAAAACGACGCGATACTGAAACCGCTGGTGCAGCGCTGGCTTACGGGCCGGCCCGAGGTTCTGGCCTGGTGTCCGGCACAACCCCGCGACGGCGCCGCCGGCGCCAGCTACGTCTACCTACGCTCCGGCTAGCCCCGATTCCTTTGCACCGGGGCTGGCGCAATACACCGCGCAAATGTCGGTCCGCTAAACCAAAATCTCGTCGAACAGGTCAACCTATTCTTTCCTCCGCGTCCTCCCCGCCTCCGCGCCTCTGCGAGAAACGAATTCCCGAACGCGCTAAAGCTAATCGACCGGCCAGTTAATCTCGCGCGCGGTAAAGACACCGACCAGCACCTCGTCCAGCGATCGCGGCATTACCAGCTGCAGCGCTGACAGCGGAATCCTGCCGCCCATGATTTCCGCTTTGCGCTGCGGCAACAGGGGCTGGCGGAAAGGTTCGGCGTAACCCTCGGGATAGAGCGGCATGTTAGCGGCGTCGTACTTGTCCGTTGCCCCCAAAGTGTGCATCAGTTCATGGGTGATCACGACCTGGTTGGAACCGCGGTAGGATTTATCGGCGAACGCGTTGATGATGCCGATCAGGCCACCCTGCAAACCCACCGAATGACCCAGCGACTGCGTCGTCGCGGTATCGTAGTAACTGACAAAAAGCTCGATGTCGCCCTCGTCGCTGTCGCTGGTCCAGGCGCGGTGAGTGGCCCAGGCCCTGAACTTCAGGCTCCACCAGATGTTTTGCAGGATGCTGTGACCCGACGGCGGCTGCGGCGGATGCGACTGCAGGCGGCCATTGTACTCGACTTCGATGGCATCGATGCCGATGCCGTAGCGGCTCGCCTCGCGATTGACGAATTCCTCTATCGCGTCGAAGTTCGCGCTCGTCAGCGTGTCGATATACCTGTCGGTGGCGTCTCCGGCATCGCCGTTGACCGCGTAAATCCTGACCCACAGCGGATGCTCCCAGCTGGTCGAGCGCATTTTATTCAGGGCTTCGTTAACCGCCACGAACAGTAAAATCAGCAGCAGGATCAGGTAACGCAGGTTCTTGCGCATCGCGAGGCTTCAGCCGAGCAGGGTTTCCGCCTGCTGCAGCACTTCGATGCCGGCGGTTTTACGATGGGCGTTTTCGCCGATATGGCGTCTCCAGCGCCGTGCGTTCGGCTCGCCGTTGAAAAGCCCGGTCAAATGCCGCGTCATGCGCGCCAGCGGCACGCCAAGACCCAGCTGTCGCTCGATGTAAGGATACATTCGCTGCAGCATCTCGCGCCGGCCGCCGCGCGCGGCCCCGTGCCGATTGAAGATCACGCGGTCGACTTCATGCAGCAGGTAAGGGTTATGGTAGGGTTCGCGGCCCAGCATGACCCCGTCGACGTGGCGCAGATGCTGCTGGCAGGCATCGAGCGTTTTGATACCGCCGTTGATGATGATTTCGCGATCGGGAAAATCCCGTTTCAGGCGGTATACCCAGCCGTACTTCAACGGCGGAATTTCACGATTCTGCTTCGGGTTTAGCCCTTTTAACCACGCGTTGC
>JAOTUD010000129.1 GCA_029864065.1 Gammaproteobacteria bacterium
CAGCGCGAAGCTGCCGAGCCAGGCCTCGCCAGCCAACGTGGGCACGATCCAGCTTGCCAATTTCGTCAATCCGACCGGCCTGCAGCCGATCGGCGAAAACCTCTACGTCGAATCTGCCGCCAGCGGCGCCGCGCAGGAGGGGACTCCCGGACAAACCGGGCTCGGGCGCCTGCGCCAGGGCTCGCTGGAAGGCTCCAATGTCAACATCGTCGAGGAAATGGTCAGCATGATCGAAACCCAGCGAGCCTACGAAATGAACTCGAAGCTGATCGCGACCGCCGATGGCATGTTGCAATACCTCAACAATAATACCTAGGTGACGTCATGACCGAATCGCCCAAGTTGCTTTTGCCGCTGTTGCTGATCGCGCTCGCCGGCGGCTGTTCGCAGACCCAGCTCGTGGTGCAACCGGACCCGCAGTACGCGCCGGTGGACCTGAACGCGATCGAGTTCAAACCCGAACCCAACGGCTCGATTTTCCAGACCGGCCGCTCGGTGCGGCTGTTCGAGGACAACAAGGCCTTCCGCATCGGCGATGTCCTCAGCGTAACCCTGTCGGAGTCGACCAATGCCTCCAAATCCGCGGCGACCAGCACCGCCAAGGATGACGAAATCGATATCGGCGCATCGGCGATTTTCGGCAGCAGCGGGCCGACCATTAACGGCAACGCGGCGTTGACCAACAGCCTGAGCAGCGAGCGCGATTTTACCGGCAGCGGCGATAGCGCACAAAGCAACAGCCTGAGCGGCGAGATCGCGGTGACCGTGACCGACATTTTACCGAGCGGCAACCTCGTGGTTCGCGGCGAAAAAATTATCGGCCTGAACCAGGGATCCGAGTTTATCCGTATCTCCGGGCTGGTGCGGCCGCAGGACGTCAGCTCTGAAAATATCGTCATGTCGCGCAAGATCGCGAACTCGAGAATTTTTTATGGCGGCGGAGGCGTTATTGCCGAGTCCAATACCAGGGGCTGGTTGTCGCGCTTTTTCGACAGCCCGTTGTTTCCGCTCTAGGAGCCTGACATGAAACGTAAAAAAATTGTTATCCTATTGATTTTAATGGGATTTATGCAACCGGTCTGGGCCGAGCGCATCAAGGACATCACGTCGATCAAGGGCGTGCGCAGCAACCAGCTGGTCGGCTATGGACTGGTGGTCGGCCTCGATGGATCGGGTGACCAGACCTCGCAAACGCCGTTCACGGTGCAAAGCCTGAAGAGCATGTTGTCGCAGTACGGCATTTCGCTGCCGCCGAACGTCAACCCCCAGGTCAAGAACGTTGCCGCGGTGTCGGTGCACGCCGACCTGCCACCGTTCGCGAAGATCGGCCAGACCATCGACATTACCGTGTCCTCGCTCGGCAACGCCAAGAGCCTGCGCGGAGGCAGCCTGTTGATGACCCCGCTCAAAGGTGCCGACGGCAATATCTACGCGATGGCGCAGGGCAACCTGATCGTCGGCGGGCTCGGCGTCGAGGGCGCCGACGGTTCGTCGGTCACGATCAACATCCCAAGCGTCGGCCGGATTCCGAGCGGGGCCAGTATCGAGCGTGAAATCGCCAACCCTTTCGCCTCGGGCGACAAGATTACGCTGCATCTGACACGCTCTGATTTCACCACCGCGAAGCGGCTAGCCGATACCATCAACCAGGTCCTCGGCCCGAATAATGCGCGCGCCCAGGATAGCGTGACGGTTGCGATCAACGCACCGCAGGACGTGTCGCAGCGCGTCGGATTCATGTCGTTTATCGAAAATCTCGAGTTCCAGCCAGGCGAGGCGCCGGCCAGGGTGATTATCAACTCGCGTTCGGGCACGGTCGTAATCGGCAACCACGTCAAGGTTTATTCCGCCGCGGTGTCGCACGGCAACCTGAGCGTGACCATTACTAATACCGTCGACGTCACACAGCCCGGCCCGTTCAGCGGCGGCACGACTACCGAAAACGTGCAATCGGATATCGAGGTGAGCGCCGAAAGCAACCGCATGTTTCGCTTTCCGCAAGGGGTAACCCTGAGCGAGATCGTGCGCGCGGTAAACCAGGTCGGCGCGTCGCCGGGCGACCTGGTCGCGATCCTCGAATCGCTCAAGCAGGTCGGCGCCCTGAGCGCGGAACTGATCGTGATTTAACCGGAAGAAATCATGGCGATTAACACTGGAACAGATTTTTTCCTTGATTTTCAGCAATTTGGCGAGTTGAAACTGCGCGCGCGCGATGCTTCCAGCGACGCCGCACAAGCGGTGGCGCGCCAGTTCGAGGGCCTGTTGGTGCAGCAGATGCTGGCCGCGATGCGCTCCGCGTCCAGCATCGATAGCGGCCAGCAGAGTTCCTATCTGGAGTTTTACCAGGAAATGTACGACAAGCAGCTGGCGCAAACCATCGCCGGGCAGGATCGTCTCGGGGTGGCGAAGATGATCATGCAGCAAATTCCGGTGCAGGGAGATAGCGTCGCATCCACAACCGCGGAATCGGTTCTCGAAATGCCCCGGGTAGCGTCGCCCCTGGCACAGGGCGCTCCGGCCAACCTGGCCGCGCCTGACCTCGAAAAGGCTGCCGGCACCGAGCCCGCCCTGCCGACCGAACCCGACGGAGCGTTGGCCCACAGGGTGCTCGATAACGATTTTGCCGAAATCAACCGCATCGAAAAAGCCAACAGTCGCTGGCAGCGTCCCGATTTGTTTGTCGCGGATATCTGGCCGCAGGCACGCTCTTCCGCGCAAAGCCTCGGTGTCAGCGCCGAATTGCTGGTTGCCCAGGCGGCGCTCGAAACCGGCTGGGGCAGGCACATGATGAAATTCGACGACGGTCGCAGCAGCTACAACCTGTTCGGTATCAAGGCGGGTCCCGAATGGCAGGGCAGTTCGCTGCCTCGTGCCTCGCTGGAGTATCGCGACGGGATCCTGCAAAACCAGGTTTCACGATTCCGCGCCTATGCCTCGCCGGCGCAAAGCCTGGCCGATTATGTCGATTTCATTCAATCCAGCCCCCGCTACCGCGAAGCCCTCGACGCGGCGGGTAACGACGAAGCTTATATCCGCGCCATCCACGATGCCGGCTACGCCACCGATCCGCATTATGCCGACAAGGTCGTCGGCATTCTGAACGGCGATTTGCTGCAGCGCTCGCTCGCAAGCCTCGACCAGGGAGTAACCGATCATGCCTGATATCCTCAGTACCGCGGTCAGCGGCCTGCTGGCGCACCAGCGCGCGCTTTCGACCACCAGCCATAATATCGCCAACGTCAATACGCCGGGCTACAGTCGCCAGACCGCGGAATTCACCACCAATCCGCCATCCTATTTTGGCGGCATTTACTACGGTAACGGGGTCAGTATCGAATCGGTCACGCGTTCCTACGACCAGTTCCTGACCCGCGAGGTCCGGGATACCACGTCGGCCTACGGCGCGACGGAAATGTTCAGTCGGCTCGCGGGGCACATCGACGATGTGCTCGCGGACCCGCAGGGCGGGATTTCGCCGATGCTGCACGACTTTTTCGCATCGGTGCAGGATGTCGCCGACGATCCGGCGTCGAGCACCGCGCGCTACGCGATGATCAATATGGCCGAGACCCTGACGAGCCGGTTCCAGGGTATCGATAACCGTTTCACAGAGCTGCAGCAAAATACGGCCAGCGATATTCGCGAAACCGTCGACGAAATCAATACGCTGGTCGCGCAGATTCGCGATATCAATATCTCGCTCAACGAGCTGGCGCCTGCGGCCGCCTCGACCCAGCAAGCGGCGGACCTGCTCGACAAGCGCGACGCCTTGCTAAACCAGCTAGCGCAAAAGGTCGACATCACCGTTATCGACGAGGGCGAAAACAACCTGTCGATCTTCATCGGCAATGGCCAGACCATGCTCAGCAACACCGCGGCCTTTACTCTCAGTGCGCAACCCGATATCAGCGACCCGACGCGCGACGTGATCGCATACAACGGCCTGATTACGGTTTATGACATCAGCGCCAACCTGAAAGGCGGCGAGCTCGGCGGCCTGCTCGATTTTCGTAACAACGTGCTGCAACCGACGCGTAACGCGCTGGGGCGCACCGCGATCGGCCTGGCCGAGACCTTCAACGCGCAGATGCGCGACGGCATGGACCTGAACGGCAACCTGGGCCAGGATTTCTTCAGTTACAGCGCGCCGCAATCGATCGCGTTTGCCAGCAATATTGGCACGGCAACCGTATCCACCGTGGTCAGCGACGTCACCGCGCTGACTACCGATAACTACGAACTGGCCTTCGACGGCGCCAACTGGACCCTGACCTCGGACAGCGGCGGCAGCGCGACGGTCGCCAACGGCGCGCCGGCCACGCTGGTGTTCGAGGGCCTGACCCTGACCATCAACGGAGCCACCGCGGTGGCCGCCGATCGTTTCACGATCAAGCCGACGCTCGCCGGCGCCGGGAGTCTGCAGGTATTGACCAGCGACCCCGCAGAAATTGCCGCGGCGCTGCCGATCCGCAGCAGCGCATCGCTTGACAACCTGGGCAATGCCGACATCAGCGCCGGTATCGTGACCGATGTTACCAACCCGAACCTGCTCAATACGGCGACGCTGACCTTCGACAATCCCCCGACCACCTTGCGCGCCGATGTCGACGTCGTGGTGGGCGGCGTGCCCTACCTGGCGGGCGCCGCGGTACCCTTCAGCAATAACATGGTGATCGATGCCAACGGCTGGCAGGTCAGCCTGAGCGGTGCGGCGCAGGCCGGCGACGTATTTACGCTGGAGTCGAACATCGGTGGCACCGGCGACAACCGAAACGCGCTCAATCTCGCCAACCTGCAGAACAGGGGGATTTTCGACGGCGGCATCGCGACCTACCAGGAGGATTACGGCACGCTGGTGGGTTTTGTCGGCGCGCAGGCACAGTCCGCCGGAATCGAACTCGAGGCGCAGGAATCGCTGATGTTTCAGGCCATGGATCGACAATCTTCTAAAGTTTCGGTCAATCTGGACGAAGAAGCAGCTGATCTGGTTCGTTACCAGCAGGCTTACGAGGCAAGCGCGCGTTTGATCAGCACCGCTCAGATCCTGTTTGAAACCCTGCTCGATAGCGTAAGGTAAACATGAGAATTTCAACCCGTCAGATTTATACGCAGGGCGTCGAGGCTTTTCAGCAGCAACAGCAGAAACTGGCGAAACTGCAGCAACAGATTTCAACCGGGGTGCGCCTGAACAAGCCATCCGACGACCCCGCGGCCGCCTCCAAGGTACTGGAACTGGAGCAGAGCGTTTCAGCCAACCTGCAATACCAGGCCAACATAAACCTGGCGGAACAGCGCCTGAGCCAGCAGGATACCGTGCTCGCGAGTTATGCAAACCTGCTCAACCGCGTGCGCGAACTGGCGATACAGGCGAACAATGCCCCGGTCGATGCGGTGGCGCGAAGGGCTATCGCGGCCGAGATCGACGAGCGTCTGAACGAGCTCGTATCGTTGGCGAACACCACGGATGCAAACGGCGACTACCTGTTTGCCGGTTACCAGAACGGCAGCGCGCCGTTTACCCCGGCCACCACCGGTTCCCGCGATCATGTCGCTTTCAGCGGCGACGACGGCGTCAGGGCGATCCAGATCAACGAAAACCGCCAGATCGACACCGATATCCCCGGTCGGCAGATTTTCATGGAAATTTCGTCGGCGGTAGCGCTGCGCGAAATACCCGCTGCCGGGAATGGCGGATCGGGCGTGATTGCGCCCGCCAGCGTCGTCGATGCGATTTCCTACGTGCCGGGCGATTACGAAATTCGCTTTACCGCGCCCGGTGTCTACGATGTCTTCGACGTAACGCTCGGCGCCAACATCGTTACCGGCGCAAGCTACACCGACAGCCAGGATATCGATTTCCAGGGGATCAGAACATCGATTACCGGCGCGCCCGCGGCGGGTGACGTCTTCACGGTTGACGCCGGACAGTACCAGGATGTTTTTTCGATGGTGGCGAGCCTCTCGGAAAACCTCAAATCAGGCCCCACCGATGCGGTCCGGGCCGCCAATATCGCGCAGACGCTGGCCGATCTCGACAATGCGCTGGAAACCTCGCTGGACGCCCGCACCATCATCGGTGGACGACTCAACGCGCTGCAAAGCCAGCGTGACGAAAACGATGCGCAGATCCTGGTGACCCGATCCACGCTCAGTACCCTGCGCGATACCGATCTCGCCGAGGCCATCAGCCAGCTGACACTGGAGCAGACCACGCTGGATGCGGCACAGGCGGTGTTCGCGCGGATTACCAGCTCTTCGCTGTTTAACTTTCTGAAGTAGCGAATAATTTTACTAAAGTTTTTTCTCTCCCCGCCGCTAAAGCACTTGAGCGGGGAATCCGGAAAAAGTCCGGACGACCCGTAAATTAAATTCTGCGCTTGTTGAAGCGTGTATTTAGGAGAGAACAATGCCTCAGATTATTAACACAAACATTGCGTCGTTAACGGCGCAGCGGAACCTTAACGGTTCACAGAGTAGCCTGGCTACTTCGCTACAGCGTTTGTCATCCGGTCTGCGCATCAACAGTGCTAAAGATGATGCTGCGGGTCTCGCGATTTCAGAACGCTTCACCACCCAGATTCGCGGTTTGAACCAGGCGATTCGAAATGCCAACGATGGCGTGTCATTCGCGCAAACCGCGGAAGGTGCACTGAGCACTGTGGGTGATGCCCTGCAGCGTATTCGTGAACTGGCGGTACAGTCCATCAACGACACTAACTCGTCGTCAGATCGTCAGGCGCTGAATAACGAAGTGGGCCAGCTGATTGCGGAAGTCAACCGAATCGCGAATGCGACCCAGTTCAACGGTCAGAACATCCTTGATGGTTCACTCGCAAACCTGACCTTCCAGGTCGGTGCCAACCAGGGTCAGACTATAAGCGTCAGCGGTGTGGATTCTCGTGCAGCGCAGTTAGGTGCACGCGTCGCAACCACTGGTTCTTTGACTGCAACACAGATTGCTCTTGGATCCAATGACCTGGTGGTCAACGGTAATACCATTGATATTTCTGGCCTTGCGACATCTACAGATATCGTAAATGCAGTCAATGCTGCTAGTGCGAGTACAGGTGTTCAGGCCAGTAAAGCTACCAGTGTAAATACAGGTGCTCTTGCTGCTACTACTGGAACGGCAACGATTAACGGTGTTTCGGTAGCTATCGATGGCACGGATGCGGCATCGGTAG
>JAOTUD010000130.1 GCA_029864065.1 Gammaproteobacteria bacterium
GCCATCGACCCGCTCGCGGATATTGGCCGCGTCGCACGCGAGTACGGCATCTGGTATCACGTCGACGGGGCCTACGGATTGCCGGGGATCCTCGATCCGCGGGTAAGCCATCTTTACCAGGGTCTCGACATGGTCGACTCGGTTATCGTCGATCCGCATAAATGGCTGGGCGCCTCGGTGGGCATCGCCGCCACTTTCGTGCATGACCGGGACTTGCTGGAACGCGCCTTCACGCAGGAGCCTTCCGACTACCTGGAAGGCACGATCGATCAGGGGGAGGACGTCGATGCACGCATCGAGCATTCACTGGACGATTTCGGCATCCCCTATTTCAACTATGGCGTCGAGCTGAGCGCGCCCTGCCGCGGCGTCGTGGTGTGGGCGTTGATACGCGAAATCGGCGTCGATGGAATACGCGAACGCATCGTGCGCCACAATGACATGGCCAGGGAGGTCGCCGAATTCTGCCGGCGGCACCCGCACCTCGAATTGATGCTCGAGCCGACCCTGTCGGTTTGCTGCTTTCGTTACGTCGCGCCACAGGCGGACGACCTGGACCGGCTCAATCAAAGGCTTTACCGACGCCTGATCAGGGAAAACGAATTCCTGCCGAGCACGACGCGGGTCAACGGGCAGCTGGTGTTGCGCCCGTGCTTCCTCGGGGCTCGCGCCGAGCGCGCGCAGGTCGATGGATTATTGCAGTCCGTGTTGCGTATCGGCGCCGAGCTCGTTGGCGGGCAACACTGATCGAACTAGCGCCTGCCGATCATCGTCAAGACCGTCGCTATCCGCCCCCGGCCCAAATTATTCTTGACTGGTTGCCGCAGAATCCCTTACTTTCGATTCCTTCCCGGCGGCAGGTGAATCAAGATTACCTATCAACTCGCATCACCGGTACGGTTCGGCATCCCGGTCCGGTTGTCGATCGGTCGCGGCCAGCCATGAGCCGCGCCGGAATTTTTGCTGCCGATTTCAACGGCCTGACCGAGGCGCAGCCGACGCTGCCACTAGCCTGGTACTACGACCGTGACCAGTACCAGCACGAACTCGATACGATCTGGTCGCAGAACTGGGTTTACCTGTGCCGCGCCGAATCCGTTGCCGCAACCGGCGACTACCGCGTGTTCACGCTCGCCGGGCGTGAAATCATATTATTGCGCGACGACGCGGGCGAGCTGTGCGCCTATTTCAACAGTTGCCGGCATCGCGGCTCGCGCCTGTGCGAGCAAAGCGGCGGCTCGTTCAAGCGCGGCCGTATCATCTGCCCCTACCACAGCTGGTCCTACGATTTGCGAGGTCGCCTGGTCGCCACCGGCACCGCGCGCGCGGTGGCGGGTTTCGAGCCCGGCGACCACGGCCTGAGCCCGGTCGCGATCGCGAGCTGGGGCGGATTCGTGTTTGCCAACCTGACGGGCGGCGAGGCGCGGCCGTTTGCGGAAATCCTCGGCGAAGAACTGTCGCCACTGGCCAACTGGCCGCTGGAATCGTTGCGCGTCGGTCATCGTTTCAGCAAGATGCTCGCGTGCAACTGGAAGCTGTTCTGGGAAAACTTCAACGAATGCCTGCATTGCCCGAAGGTGCACCCGGGCCTGTGTCAGCTGGTGCCGATTTACGGCCGTGGCCTGATGGTGCGCAAGGACGATCCGCACTGGCGCGACAAGGCCGACGACGACAGCCCGCGCGTAAGCGGGCGCCTGCGCGCCGGTGCCGAAACCTGGTCGCCGGACGGGCGCGCGGCAGTCGCGCCCTTCGCCGGTCTGACCGAGGCGGAACTGGGTATCGGCCATACCTACGCGGTAGCGATGCCGTCGCTGTTTGTCGTCGGGCATGTCGACTATGTGCGCTCGGTGCAGATTACCCCGCTCGACAGCGAGCGCATGCAGATCGATGCCGAATGGTTGTTCACGCCCGAGGCGCTCGACGACCCGTCCCTCGACCTGCCGGCGCTTACCGCGTTTGCCGAGCAGGTTATGCTCGAAGACGGCCAGGCCTGCGAGCTCAACCAGCGCGGCCTGCGCTCGGCGGCCGCGTCGCACGGAATCCTGATGTCGGAAGAATACGAGGTTTTCGCGTTCCATGAATGGGTGCGCCGCGAACTGGGCGAGCCGCCGCTGGCCGAGGCGCGCGCGAGCCGGGCCAGCCGGCGCAGGGAACGCGGTTAAACCAGCGGGTTGCCGTAACCCGAGCGCAGCGGCAAATGGCGCTTTGAAATTTGCCGCGCGAAGCATAATAATTGCGCCCTTTCGCATTGCCCCGGGATTTCAATGACCAATCCAGTCAAACTGTTCGAACCGCTAACGATACGCGATACCCGCTTGCCCAACCGTATCGTGGTGTCGCCCCTGTGCCAGTACTCGGCCGTCGACGGCCTCGCGCAACCCTGGCATTTTGCCCACCTGAGCACCTTCGCGCGCGGCAAGGCCGGACTGGTGTTCACCGAGGCGACCGCGGTGGAGGAGCGTGGCCGCATTACGCCGGTCTGCCTCGGCATCTGGAATGACGCACAGGCCGACGCCTTGCGCCCGATCACCGCTTTCATCGAATCGATGGGTTGCGTACCCGGCATGCAGCTGGCGCACGCCGGCCGCAAGGCGTCGACGCGTCCGCCTTTCGCCGCCAGGGGCCCGATCCCGCTGAACGAGGCGGATCGCGAAACCGACGGTGCGCCGTGGCAAACGGTAGCTCCGTCGGCGCTGCCCGTCGCCGACGGCTGGCACGTGCCTGCCGAACTCGACGCCGCCGGATTGCAGCAGGTCAGGCAGGCTTTCGTCGACGCCGCGCGGCGCGCGGTCGATGCCGGGTTTCGCGTGCTCGAACTGCACATGGCGCATGGTTACCTGCTGCACAGTTTCCTGTCGCCGCTCGGCAACCAGCGTGGCGACGCCTACGGCGGCGACCTAGAGAGCCGCATGCGCTTCCCCCTCGAAGTAGCGAGCGCGGTGCGCGAAGCGATTCCCGACGGCATGCCGCTGTTCTCGCGCATCTCGGCGATCGACGGCAGGGAAGGCGGCTGGACCATCGAGGATTCGGTCGTATTCAGCGACAAAATGCTGCAGGCCGGCGTCGATGTCGTCGACTGCTCGTCGGGCGGTATCGGTGGCGCGCCGCGGTTTCGCAGCGACGACAGCGGCAAGCCGCTGACCGCGGACTCGGCGCGCAGCCCGGGTTTCCAGGTGCCGTTTTCGCGGCGGCTGCGCGAACAGACCGGCATCAAGTCGATGGCGGTTGGGGTCATCATCGATCCGCACCAGGCCGAGGAAATCCTGCAGAGCGGCGGCGCCGACCTGGTCGCGCTGGGCCGGGAACTGATGTACGACCCGTTCTGGCCGCTGCACGCCGCCCAGGCGCTCGGGGTAGATCCCGACTACCGCATGTGGCCGACGCAGTACGCCTGGGCCATCGACCGGCGCGCACAGATCAAGACCCTGAACCAGGGTGGGTAGTTTGAATTCCGGAATTTTTGCCGAAGCATCGCGATGAGCCTGCGCCGATGAAGGATTACGACGTCGCCATCATTGGCGGCGGCCTGCTGGGCTCGGCGTTCGCCTGGGGGCTTGCCGACCGCGGTTTACGCAGCGTCGTGTTCGACGAGGGCGACAACGCGATACGCACCGCGCGCGGCAACTTCGGGCTGGTCTGGGTCCAGGGCAAGGGCCTCGGGATGCCGGAATACGCGCGCTGGACGCTCGAATCGTCGCGGCAATGGGTTGGATTCGCCGAGCGCCTGCGGCGCGAAACCGGCGTCGATACCCAGTACCACCGCGACGGCGGCTTCGTCATCTGCCTCGACGACGATGACTTTGACAGCAACGTCGGCCTGCTCGAACAGCTGCGGCGCGAAGCGGGCGACGGCGGTTACGAATTCGAAATCGTCGAGCATGTCGAACTGCGACGGCGGATTCCGATCGTCGGCGACGTGCCGGGCGCCACCTATTGTCCGCACGACGGGCACTGCAACCCGTTGCGGCTGCTGCGCGCGCTGCACACCGGGTACCTGAACCGCGGTGGCGAATACCGTCCGTGGACCCGCATCGGCGGGCTACAGGCGCGCGCCGATGGCGGTTTCGTGGTCAGCGCCGTTGACGGTAAAGTGGTCGCGGCCGCGGCGA
Source organism: Gammaproteobacteria bacterium (assembly GCA_029864065.1). Lineage (GTDB taxonomy): Bacteria > Pseudomonadota > Gammaproteobacteria. Next base: position 4,110 of record JAOTUD010000130.1, read on the forward strand.
AGCTGATCGTCGCCGCCGGCCACGGCTCGCGCGAGCTCGGCAGCCAGGTGGGTTTGCAGGTGCCGATTTTCCCGGAGCAGGGGCAGGTGGTCGTGACCGAAAAGGCCGCCCCGGTACTGAACTACCCCACCAACTACGTGCGCCAGACCGATGCGGGCAATTTCCTGCTCGGACCGTCGAGCAAAAATGCGGGTTTCGATACCAGTACCGAACCCGCGACGCTGCGCGATATTACGGCGAATTGCGTCAGGGCTTTCCCGCTGCTCGACGATTTTCGCGTGCAGCGAGTATGGGCGGCGCTGCGCGTCATGACGCCGGACGGGTTCCCGGTCTACCAGCAGTCCGACAGCCACCCGGGCGCCTTCTCGTTTGCGTGCCACAGCGGCGTCACGCTCGCCGCGAACCACGCCCTGGAAGTGACCGAATGGGTAGTCCGGGGCGACATTCCGGAGCGCTACCGGCCGTTTCATCCGCGACGATTCGATGTTCAAGCGAATCCAGCCAGTCGATAAACCGGTCCACCTCGTGTTCGAGGAGCAGCCGATCACCGCCTGCGAGGGGGACTCGGTTGCCGCGGCGCTGCTCGCCGCCGGCGTGACGGCGTTTCGCCAGGTCGCGCGGGGTGACGCGCTGCGCGGCCCTTATTGCATGATCGGTAATTGCTACGAGTGCCGGGTCGAAATCGACGGCAAACCCAACCTGCAGGCCTGCCAGCAGCGCGTGCGCGACGGCATACAGGTGCGCTTGCAGCGGGGCCTGCGCAAGCCAGGAGAGCGCGATGAACCCTGATGTCGTCGTCGTCGGCGCCGGACCGGCGGGCATCTCGGCGGCGCTTGCGCTCGACGCGGCCGGGGCCGGGGTGCGGATTGTCGACGAGCAGCCGCGGCCCGGCGGCCAGGTTTATCGTGCGTTGGAGCAGGTTTCGCGCAACCGCCCCGAGAGCCTGGCGCTGTACGGCGACGATTACGCGCGCGGCCTCGAACTCATGACGCGTTTATCCGCCTCCGGGGTCGAGTTGTCCCCAGCGACATCGGTTTGGGATATCTCGATCGTGGATGGGCGCCTTGGTATCGGCCTGGTTTGCGACGACCGGGCCGAGATCGTTTATCCCCGGCATATCCTGCTGGCTACCGGGGCGATGGAGAGACCGACGCCGTTTCCGGGCTGGACCTTGCCCGGTGTCATGACGGTCGGGGCGGCGCAGACCCTGTTCAAGGAATCGGCGCTGGTGCCCGACTGCCGCCCGGTGATCATGGGCACCGGTCCGCTGGTTTACCTGTTCATCCGGCAAATGCTCGCCGCGGGCGTAACACCGGCGCTGCTGCTCGATACCGCGCCCGGGCATATTCCCGTGCCGCTCTGGGGCGACCTGCTGCGGGCCTTCGTTAGCGCGCCGAAATCCCTGCTCAAGGGCGTTTCCTGGTTGCGGCAAATCAGGCATGCCGGCATCGATCGGGTCACCGGCGTTGGCTCGATCGAGGCCCGCGGCGACGAACGCCTGGAGTCTATCCGCTATCGTGTCGATGGCAGGACCGTTGAGCTCAACACCGAACTTTTGCTGGTGCATGACGGCGTGATCCCGAACAGCCATCTCGCGATGGCCGCGGGATGCGAGCATCGCTGGAACCGGCTGCAGGGCTACTGGCAACCGGTGCTCGACGCGAACGGACTCAGCACCCGGGCGGGCATTTCGATCGCCGGCGACAGCACCGCCATCGCCGGCGCCGACGCCGCGGCCTGCTCGGGACGCATCGTCGGCTCGCAGCTGGCGCTGGCGCTCGATTTTATCGATGAATCTCGCCATCGCGCCGAAACGCTCGGCGATCGTCAGCGTCTCGAGCGCATCGCCGTCACGCGCCGCTTCATCGATCGATTCTACCGGCCGCTCGAATATTTTCAGACGCCGCTGGATCCGGATACGCTGGTGTGCCGCTGCGAAGACGTCACCTCGGGAGAAATTCAGCAGGTCGCGGCGCTGGGTTGCATGGGTCCCAACCAGGGCAAGGCATTTACCCGCTGCGGCATGGGTCCCTGCATGGGGCGCCAATGCGGTAACGCGGTAAGCCACCTGTTTGCGCACTGCCATGGCAAGGAGGTCGACGAGATCGGGCACTACCGTATCAGGTCGCCGATCAAGCCGATCACCGTCGGCCAGCTATCCCGCCTGGACCTGGACTGACGCTACCGGGAATCCGTCGGCCGCGTATCAGTCGCCGCGTAGCGGCCTCAATCGGACAGCCTGCCGCGCACCCAGTTGACGATGTCGGCCGCGCCCATCGCGCCCGACTGCCGCGCCACCTCGCGCCCGTGACGCATCAGCACCATCGTGGGAATGCTGCGGATTGCCTGCCGGGCGCCCAGCAGGTTTTCGCTCTGGGTGTTCACCTTGGCGAGCCGTAAACGTGGTTCCAGCGCCTGCGCGGCCTGTTCGAACGCGGGCGCCATCATCTTGCAGGGGGCGCACCACGGCGCCCAGAAGTCGACCAGCAGCGGAATGTCGTTGCGACTCGCGTGTTTTTGGAAATTGGCCTGGGTCAATTCGATCGGGTGGCCGTCGAACAGCGGCCGATGACATTTACCACAGTTCGGCCCTTCGTCGATGCGCGTCCGCGGAATGCGGTTAACCGCTTCGCAATGCGGGCAGACGATATGCGTCGATTCGGTCACTACAGCCATCTTCTAGATATCGGTCCGCATCCAGACCGTTCAAGATCCAGGGGCGTGAAAATCGGTGTACTGGCGCCGACTATAACGCGAGCTGCATCCATAGCGGGCGATGGTCCGAAATGTAGTACTTCGCGCAGGTACGCCAGTAGCCGGGCGCCGACGGGTTATAGATATCGGCAAAGATGACGCCGTCGAAATCGAATACGCCCATGTCGCGAACCCTCGATTTGAGCCCGGGCGTCACCGCGATCTGGTCGTAGTCGGCGCTGTTGGAAACGTTGGTCGGGATGCGCGTGGTATGCGCCGGCAGGTTCAGGCCGCGTTTGGTCAGCGCGTCGTGAACCGGGTCGCCCGACTCTGCCCGTGGCAGGTTGAAGTCGCCGAGCGCGAGAATGTTGTTGGTTCA
>JAOTUD010000131.1 GCA_029864065.1 Gammaproteobacteria bacterium
GATAAAGAAAAGCGCCTGCTGCCGGTGTAGGCAAACCTTCAGCGGACCCTGCGCGCTGGTCAGCCAAAAGTCCAGGCGCACACCGTCCTGCTCGTCAAACCACTGGCGCGTCAGTAAAAATGCCGGGATCAAGGGCCTGTTTCCGAAAGTAGGTTAAATTTAACCCGCATTCTATTATCATCGCGGGTTTCCGTGTAATTAAGTGAATGACTGGAGAACGCCATGCACCTGTCCCGCTTTCCGCGCCTGCATCTCGCCCACCTGCCCACCCCGCTCGAACCCATGCCGCGAATTTCCGATGAGCTCGGCGGCCCGAATATCTGGATCAAGCGCGATGACTGCACCGGATTGTCGTCCGGCGGCAACAAGACGCGCAAGCTCGAATTCCTGATGGCCGACGCCGTGGCGCAGGGCGCCGATACCGTGATCACGCAGGGCGCCACCCAGTCCAACCACGCGCGCCAGACCTGCGCGGCCGCGGCGAAACTGGATTTCGAATGCCACATCCTGCTCGAGGATCGCACCGGCTATCATGACGAGGCTTACGCCTGCAACGGCAACGTGCTGCTCGACCAGCTGCATGGCGCGACGATTTCGACGCGCCCCGCCGACAGCGACATGAACGCCGAAATGGAGCAGCTGGCGCAACGGCTGCGCGATGACGGCAAGACGCCTTATATCATCCCGGGCGGCGGTTCGAACGAAATCGGCGCGCTCGGCTATGTCAACGCGGCGCTGGAGCTGATCCACCAGGCCAACGAACGCTCGCTGCGCATCGACCACCTGCTGCACGCAACCGGCAGCACCGGCACCCAGGCCGGTCTCGTGCTCGGCATGGAGGCGATGAACAGCGGCATACCGGTTTACGGCGTCAGCGTGCGCGCACCCAAACAGCAACAGGAGGAAAAGGTTTACGGACTGGTGCAGCGCACCGCCGAGTACATGGGCTACAGCCCGGACCTGGTGGCGCGGGAGAAGGTGGTCGCCAATAGCGATTACGTCGGCGAAGGTTACGGCCTGCCGACCGACGCCATGATCGAAGCGGTCAAGATGCTGGCGCGCTACGAGGGCATCCTGCTGGACCCGGTATACGCCGGCAAGGGCTTCTCCGGCCTGATCGACCTGATACGCAAGGGCCATTTCAAGAAAGGCGAAAACGTCGTGTTCCTGCACACCGGCGGCAGCGTGTCGCTGTTCGCCTATCCGAAAATCTTCGGCCTACCGGAATACAGCTAGATCCCGGCATGACCAAACCGGTTTTCAGCAAGCCCTTTACCCAGCAGGAACCGATTCCCGAGGCCGCGATCGAGCGCGCCGTCGAAGTGATGCGCTCGGGCCGGCTGCACCGCTACAACCTGCTCGAAGGTGAAACCGGCGAAGCCGCGAAGCTGGAGCAGGAGTATGCCGCCTACATGGGCCAGCGCTACTGCCTGGCCTGCAGCTCGGGCGGTTACGCGCTGCATATCGCGCTCAAGGCAGCCGGGCTGAAACCGGGCGAGCCGGTGCTCAGCAACGCCTTCACGCTGGCGCCGGTGCCCGGCGCGATCGATAACGCCGGCGGCAAGCCGGTGCTGGTCGAAATCGGGCGCGACTATTGCGTCGACCTGGCGCATCTCGAACAGATGATGCAACAGTCGAAGGCGCGTTTTTTCATACTCTCGCATATGCGCGGCCACATCGCTGACATGGACGCGATCACGGCGCTCTGCCAAAAATACTCGGTGACGCTGATCGAGGATTGCGCGCACACGATGGGCGCGAGCTGGGACGGCAGGAAATCGGGCACCTTCGGCAAGGTGGGCTGTTTCAGCACGCAAACCTACAAGCACCTCAACTCGGGCGAGGGCGGCTTGCTGACGACCGACGACGATGAAGTCATCGCGCGCGCGATCATTTACTCGGGTTCGTACATGCTCTACCAGCGCCACGGCACGCTGCCGGAGGCGCGGGTGTTCGACGCGATCAAGCTCGACACGCCGAACTACAGCGGGCGCATGGATAACCTGCGCGCCGCGATTTTACGTGCCCAGCTACCCGACCTCGAACAGAACTGCGCGCGCTGGAACGAACGCTACCGCGCGCTGGAAGCCCGACTACGGGAAAATTCACAGATACTGCTGCCGCCACGGCCCGACAAGGAATCCTATGTCGGCAGCTCGTTACAATTTCGCGTCGAGCAATTCGATAACCAGCAGGTAGCGGCCTTCATCGCCGCCAGCGCGGCGCGCGGCGTCGAGTTGAAGTGGTTTGGCGGCGCCGAGCCGCACGGCTTTACCAGCCGCTACGATAGCTGGCGTTACATCGAAAAGGCACAGCACTTGCCGCAAACGCTGGAAATCCTCGCGACCACCTTCGACCTGCGTATACCGCTGACCTTCTCGGTCGAAGATATGGCGCTGATCGGCGCCATCATCGACGACGAGGTCGAAATTCGGCTCGGCTCACAAGCCTGACGCCCGGCGCGGGGTCACTCCGCGGTCGCCTCGCGGGCGCGGCCCGTTATTGCTGCAGGCTGCGCTGCATGTACTTGATATCGTTTTCGATCAGAAGGTTCTTGGCCTGCGACAGCCTGCTCTCGCTCGCGAACGGCCCGAGCTGCACGCGGTGCCAGGTTTCATCGTTGACCACGGCGGACTTGATTTTCGCCTCCAGGCCGAGGAAAGCCAGCTGCGCTTTCAGGCTGTCCGCCTCCTCGACGCTGTGGAAGGATCCGACCTGCAGTATCGACTGATTCGTCGTTTCCTTGTTGATGACCGGATTTTCGATCGCGTCGCGATCTTCTTCCGAAATCGGAATTTCGACCTCGCGCTCCGGCAACACCGAGTAAAAATCGATGGTCGGCTTGTTCTCGCTGCCGCTGGACTGTCGCTCCTTGCTGCTACCTGAACCGCTGCTGACGATCTTTTGATCGAGAAACAGGATAAATGCCACGAACGATATCAGCAGCAACAGCAGAAATGCCCAGACCCAGATCGATGTAGACTCTTTTTTCGCCATGTGGTCCTACATTTTTTCGGGCGCTGAAACGCCCATCAGGTTCAGGCCGTTGCGCAGCACCTGCGCCACCGCCGCGGCGAGCGCGATGCGCGCGTCGCGCAGTTCGGTATCGCCGACGATGAACTGGTGGGCGTTGTACCAGGAATGAAAATGGTTGGCGAGTTCGCGCAGGTAGTTGACCACCAGGTGCGGCTCGCGGCGATTCGCCGCCGATTCCACCCGTTCCGGAAACAGGCTTAATTGCTTTATCAGCGCCTGCTCGTGCTCGTTATCGAGACGCAGCAGGTTGGCCGTCTGCGTCGATACCTCGATTCCCTTTTCGGCACACTGTCGCCTGACGCTGCAAATGCGCGCGTGCGCGTACTGCAGGTAGTAAACCGGGTTGTCGCTGGATTGCTCGCGCGCGAGGTCGAGATCGAAATCCATGTGCTGCTCGGCCTTGCGCATCACGTAGAAGAAACGGGCCGCATCCAGACCGACGTCTTCGCGCAATTGGCGCAGCGTGACGAACTCGCCGGAACGTGTCGACATCGCGATTTTTTCGCCGTTCTCGAACAGGTTGGCGAACTGCACCAGTTGAACCTCGAGGTTGTCGGCGACATATCCCAGCGCGCTCAACGACGCCTTGACTCGCGGGATGTAACCGTGGTGATCGGCGCCCCAGATATTGATGACCTTGTCGAAGCCGCGTTCGAACTTGTTCATGTGATAAGCGATATCGGAGGCAAAATAAGTGGTCTGGCCATTGTCTCGGCGCACCACCCGATCTTTTTCGTCACCGAAATCGGTGGAGCGAAACCACAGCGCGCCACCCTCTTCGTAGACATAGCCGTTATCCTGCAGGCGCGTGATGGCCTGTTCGATCAATCCTTCGTCGCCGAGCGAACGCTCCGAGAACCAGCAGTCGAAATCGACGCCGAATGCGTGCAGGTCGTTGCGGATAACGTCGACCAGCGTATCGAGCGCCAGGTCGAACACGACGCGGTACTCGTCTTCGCCGAGCAGGCCGTGGGCGTTGGCGATCAGGTCGTCGACGTGTCTTTCCTTGTCCCCCTGCGGAAAATCGGCGCAAACGTCGGCGAAAGCCTGGGCGGCGGGCTTGCGAAAGCGCTCGCCCTGCTCGCGATGCAGCGTCGCGGCGATGTCCCAGACGTAATCGCCCTGGTAGCCGTTGCTCGGGAAATCGATGGTTTCGCCGCAGAGCTCGAGATAACGCAGCCAGGTCGAGGTGCCGAGTATGTGCATCTGGCGGCCGGCATCGTTGACGTAGTATTCCTTCTGCACCTCGTAGCCGACGAAAGCGAGCAGGTTGGCCAGCGTGGCGCCATAGGCCGCGCCGCGGCCATGCCCGACATGCAGCGGTCCGGTAGGATTTGCCGACACGAACTCGACCTGGACCTTGACTCCCGCGCCCTGCGCGCTGCCGCCGAACCGATCCCCCTGTTCGAGTATGCGATTGATGACAGACTGGCTCAGCGCGCTGGCGACGAAGAAATTGATGAATCCCGGGCCGGCAATCTCGACCCTGTCGATCGAGTCGCATGCGGCCAGCCTGCCGACGATGGCGGCTGCCAGCTCGCGCGGCGGCATACCCGCCGGCTTTGCCAGCACCAGCGCGACGTTCGACGCGAAGTCGCCCTGGCCCGGATCCTTCGACGGGGTTACCTGGATATCGACACCGAGCCTGGGGGGAATTTGCGAAGATTGCTCAAGCTCGCGCAGAGCCTGCGCGAGCAGATCGTTGATGATTTGCTTCAAGAGCTGGAACCCGTACCCGGATGGTAAAAATGAACCGGGATTTTACCCGAGGCGTTGAGCCCGGGCCACCCATCATTTCGTTCAATTTGACCAACCCCTTCCGCTCGCGTCGAAGGGGTCAGAGCGCACATCGGTGAGCCATGGAGTAATGGAATAAGACCAGCCGATTAGCGGTCTGATCCGAATGGCACTTACTTATAGCTGTCAAGCCCGCGCAAGCGGGCATCTTGAGACAACTGGAAAGCGCTTGTTACAAGGTTCCCGCTGGCGCGGGAATGACTCTTTTTTCGGTAAGCAAGTGCCATTCTGGTCTGTTCCCGAATGTTCCGAGACCTGCGCGGTCCGGACCAACCGCGCCTGGACAAGAGGCCTCTCGAGGGCCTCGAATCACAGGTCGTAGGCGTCGACGTCGATGGTCCAGTTGGTGCGGGAGGTACTCGCTAGCTGCTCGATGGCGGGCATGCTCTGGCTCAGCACCGATCGCAGCACCTGGTAATCCTGCGCTATCAGGCAAAGTTGCGCGCGATAACGACCGATGCGGCGCGTCATCAACGCCGGCATAGGTCCAACGCAGGTCAGCTTTTCGAAACGACGCGCCACGGCCAGCAATTCCCTGATCTCGTCGAGTTTTTGCAGCGCATCCTTCAGTTCGACGGCATCCGCGCGAAACATGACGACGCGCGCGTAGGGCGGAAACCCGAAACTGCGTCGCTCCTGCAGCAAATCCGCCGCGATCTCCCGGTAGCTCCTGCGCAACAGTGCCTGCATCAGCGGATGCTCCGGAAACCGGGTTTGCACCACCGCCTCGCCTTCGCGATCGCCACGACCGGCCCGGCCCGATACCTGGAACAGCGTTTGCGCGAGGCGCTCGCTGGCGCGATAGGATGCGCTGAACAAGGCCTGGTCCGCGTCGAGAATCACGCTCAGCGTGATCGCCGGGTAATCGTGCCCCTTGGCGATCATCTGGGTGCCGATCAGGATACAGGGCTCGCCGCTTTGCAACTGCCCCAACCGCTTCTTGAGCGCTTCGCGCGAAGCCGCGACATCGCGATCGATACGCAGCACCGGGGTATCGGGGTAGCGCTGCGCGAGGCCCTGCTCGAGTTGCTCGGTACCGATACCGTAGTGCCTGACTTCGCCGTTGCGACATTCGGGGCAGCTTTCCGGCACGGACTGGCTGAAGCCGCAGTGGTGGCACAGCAGGCTGTGCACCGACTGGTGCAGCGTCAGGCGTGCGTCGCAATGCCGGCATAGCGCCTGCCAGCCGCATTCGTGGCACATGACCACCGGCGCGTAGCCGCGCCGATTCAGATAGATCAATACCTGCCCTGCGCGCGCGAGGTGACGCTCGATACGCGCGAAGACCTGCGCACCGCAACCGAATTCGACCTGGCTGTTGCGTATGTCGACAAGCTCCAGCCGCGGTGGCGCAAAGCGTGTCGGCCGCTGATCCAGGCAATAGCGATAATAGGTCGCGCGCGCGCAGTTGTTGATGCTCTCCAGCGACGGGGTTGCCGAGCCCAGCACGATCGGAATATCTAGCATCTGCGCACGCTTGACCGCGACGTCGCGCGCGTGGTAACGAATACCGTCTTCCTGGCGATAAGAGTGATCGTGCTCCTCGTCGATGATGATCAGGCCGAGATGGTCGCATTGCGAGAACAGGCTGGAGCGGGTGCCCAGCATGATGCCGACTTCGCCGCGCCGAAACCGGTCCCAGGCGCGGTAGCGCTGCAGCTCGGTCAGGCCTGAGTGCGAAATCGCGAAGCAATCGCCAAATCGCTCCTCGACGCGTTCGATCAACTGGTTGGTGAGCCCTATTTCCGGAACCAGGTAAATGACCTGCTGACCTGCATCGAAGCGGTCGCGGATAAGCCGCAGGTAGATTTCGGTCTTGCCGCTGCCGGTTATGCCATCGAGCAAATGCACCGCGAACGATCCCAGCCGCGGTTCCATCTCCGCGAGCAGGGCGCTTTGCCCGGCACTCAGCTGTGGCAAGTCAACCGGTGGCAACTGCCCAACGCCGCCCTCGGCCCACTCCCAGCGCAGCATGTCCCTGGCTTCCAGCGCCTTGACTACCGGGTGCCACTTCGGATTGATCTGCCTGAGTTGCAGCGCGGTCAGGCCACGCTGATGCTGTTGCAAGGCCCGGCAGATTTGGTACTGGCGCGGAGAGCGCTGGCGCAGGTCTTCGATCGCATCGGGATCCGCTTGATTCAGCTTCCAGCACTTGACCCGGGTCGAATGGTGCGGGCGCGCGCCACGCAGGTATCCCGGCAGGCACAGGAACACGACTTCCCCCGGCGGCTGCAGGTAGTAGTCCGACATCCAACGCGCCAGCTCGAGCATGTGCCCGTCCAGTACCGCCTGTTCGTCGATGCGCTCGACGACCTGGCGGATACACGCGGGATCGCAT
>JAOTUD010000132.1 GCA_029864065.1 Gammaproteobacteria bacterium
TGCCGGCCTCCGCGTTTATGCCAATGGCCGCCAGTCTCGGCATGTCGCTCGATATCGACAAGGAAGTGTTCAGGCTGGTTTCGACGAACCGGGAGCTCGATCGCAAGATACCGCTGGCGCTCAATCTTAGCGCGGCATTCTTCGAGCTGGCGGAGGCTCAGGAAGAGTTCAACCAGTTACTAGACGATTGCGAACAAACGCAAACTAAGCTATGTATCGAGGCCAGCCACCACGCGCTGAACCAGCATCCCGTCATGTGCGCCAACCTCTCCGACCGCGTGCGACAACACCAGCATCAATTCGGGATCGACAACCTGGACCTCGGCCAGTCCTTGCAGCTACTGCAGTCGGGGCGGTTCGATTACGTCAAGGTCAACGCCAAGACCCTGCACGAAATGAGCCGCAACGACATGTCAGCCGGCTACCAGGCCTTGCGCACGATTACCGATACACTGGATATTCGCATTATCGCGGTCGCGGTAGATTCGCAGAAAGTTTACGACGAGCTAAAATCGCTCGGCATCGATACCATGCAGGGCAATTTCCTTGGCTCGGCAGAGCCGATATAGCGTGAGTTTCCACACAGGAGCGAGTAAAGTTATAATCCGCCGATCTTGACACCAGACGCATATTCAACGAGGCATAATCCGCGCCTCCTTTGCCAGGCCCTGCTGTGTTAGAGACTGACCAGAATCAAAAAAACAACCTCTTATGATCGATCCACATCATCAATACGATCCTCTGCTCGAATGCCTGGTCATATTCGCGAAGATACATAATCGCCCGATCAGCGTCGAAGCCCTGATCGCGGGTTTGCCCGTCGAACCCGGCGCCGACGGCCCCGAACTTTTCAGTATCGAAAAACCGAAAGGGCTGTTTTCCCGTGTCGCCGCGCGGGCGGGCTTCGCCAGCCGGCTGATTCATCGCGAACTGGACAAGCTGTCGCGTCTGCTGCTGCCCTGTATCCTGGTATTGAAGAATGGAAACGCCTGCATCCTCGAAAGCATCGACCGCAAGAACAGGCGCGCCAAGGTTATCTTTCCCGAGATAGGCGAAGGCGAGGAATGGCTGGAACTCGAGCGGTTGAAAAAGGAATACCTCGGTTATGCCTTCCTGCTCAAGCGCGAATTTCAGCTGGACAGCGAGGAAAACAAAAAATCGGTTGTCAAGGATTCCACCCACTGGTTCTGGGGCACGCTGGCCAAGTCCAGGGATATCTTTGCCAGCGTACTGCTGTCGTCGATACTGATCAATATATTCATCCTTGCGACGCCGATGTTCACGATGAACGTCTACGACAAGGTCGTGCCCAACGACGCGATCGCAACGCTTTGGGTGCTCGCGGCCGGCATTGTCACCGTGTACCTCTTCGATACAGTACTGCGCTTCGTGCGCAACTACCTGCTCGAGGTTGCCGGTAAGAAAAGCGACATCATCATGTCGTCGATTATTTTCTCCCAGGTACTAAACCTGAAAATGGACCAGTGGCCTGCAAGCATCGGCGCCTTTGCCAGCCAGCTGCGCGAGTTCGAGAGCATCCGCAACTTTTTTACCGCGTCGACGTTGGCGACGCTGGTCGACCTGCCCTTCGCGGTTATCTTCCTGCTAGTGATTTATTACATTGGCGGACCGATGATCGCGGTTCCGCTAATCGTCATTGGCCTGTTGCTGCTCTACAGTTTCATCCTCGTCAAACCGCTCAAGGCGACCGTCGAGGCGACATACGAAGCGACCGCCAAAAAGAATGCCCATCTGATCGAAACCCTGCAATCGATCAAAACCGTCAAGGCGCTCGGCGCGTCGAATTACTCGCAATGGGTGTGGGAAGAATCGTCGGGCACGATTGCCGACAAATCGATGCGTGCGCGCATGCTATCGACGTCTATTATCGTGGTTACCAACCTGCTGGTACAGTTCAATACCATCGGCTTGATCGTGTTTGGCATCTACCGCATCGGCAACCTGGAACTAAGCCTGGGCGGCCTGATTGCGATCGTCATGCTGTCGTCGAGAGCCGTCGCGCCAATGGGCCAGATGGCCGCGCTGATTACCAGTTTCGAGCAGACCAAAACGGCCTTTCGCTCACTCGACGAACTGATGCACAAGGCGGTCGAGCGGCCCGAGGGCAAGTCTTACGTGCGCCGATCCGGGTTCGACGGGACAATCAGCTTCAGGAATGTCGATTTCAGTTATCCCGAGTCGACCAGGAAATCCTTATCGGATATCAGATTTCGGATAAACGCCGGCGAGCACGTCGGTTTCATCGGCAAGGTGGGTTCCGGCAAAACCACGTTACTGAAGCTGATCATTGGCCTCTACCAGCCGGAAAACGGATCGATCGCAATCGACAACATCGATATCAACCAGATCGATCCCGCCGACCTGCGCAAGAATATCGGCTATCTGTCGCAAGATATCGAGCTGTTGCGTGGCACGATTCGCGAAAATATCGCCTACAAGAACCTGCAGGTGAATGACGAGCGGCTGATCGAAGCGGCCAGCGTTTGCGGCGTGGACCTGTTCGTAAACCAGCTCCCGCAGGGCTTCGATACCCAGGTCGGCGAATCCGGCTCTTTTCTGTCCGGCGGACAGCGCCAGGCGATCGCGCTGGGCCGAGCGGTATTACTGAACGAACCGATGCTGATTCTGGACGAACCCACCAACAGCTTCGACAACACCACCGAGTCTATCGTCAAAAAGCGCCTGTTTGATTACAGCCGCGACAAGACCTTGTTGCTGGTGACGCACAAGGCACCTATGCTCGAACTGGTAGAACGCCTGATCGTGGTGGATGACGGCAAAATCGTGATGGACGGCCCCAAGGAAGACGTACTAAAGGCGCTCAAAGGTACAGCCAATGCGTAGCGACGACGATACCAATTTTGAAGACTCGACCCAGATGGGCGTGCACGGCAAGCAGGACCTGCAGTACATGCGCAGCCTGTCGGCCGCTGCGGTGCATCGCACGCCTCGGTACATGATCGGGGTGGTGATCATAATCGCCCTGTTCGTAATCGCGGCCATCCTGTGGATGAACTGGGCCAAAATCGATGTCGTCATTCGCGGTACCGGCAAGGTCTCTCCAGCTAGCCAGGTGCAGAATATCCAGAGCCTGGAGGGCGGCATCATCGAGGATATCCTGGTCGTCGAGGGCCAGGCGGTCAGCGCCGGTCAATCGCTGATAAAAATCAGCGACGTCGCGTTTTCGAGCTCTTTCGAAGAGAACCGCCTGCTCTACCTCGAACTGCTGGCGAAGTCCAACCGCCTCGAAGCCGAGGCTTTCGACCGGGCTTTCGAACCCGATGCCGAGGTCAGCGTCGATGCCCCGCAATTGATCAGGTCAGAAAAAAGTCTGTTCGACAGCAACCGGCAGCAATTGATGGAGACCCTGAGCATCCTGGAAGAGAGAATCAATCAGCAGCAAAGCGCGTTGCGCGAGGCACAGTCGAAACAGAAGCAACTGAAAAAATCGCTGGAACTGGTTAGAAAAGAGATCGAAATCAAAAAGCCTCTGAAAGACCGCGGCATCATCAGCGAAGTCGAATTCCTGCAGTTGCAGCAGAGAGAGGCCGAGTTCGAAGGCGAGATCGAGGCGGTCAGGCTGTCGGCTCCACGTATCCAGTCGACCATAGAAGAGGCTCGTTTCAGCAAGGAGAAAGAAAAACTCGATTTTCAGAACAAGGCCAAGAAAGAGCTGAATGCCGTCAACGCCGAGATCGGCCGCATCAGGGAAACCCAGACCGCGCTGCAGGATCGGGTGAAGCGCACCACGCTGCGCTCACCGGTGAACGGGATCGTGCAGCGTCTCTACACCAACACGATTGGTGGCGTAATCAACCCGGGCAGCAATATTCTCGATATCGTCCCGCAGGAGGATTCGCTGCTGGTCGAACTGAAAATAAAGCCGGCCGATATCGCTTACGTGAATGTCGGGCAGTTCGCCAGGCTAAAGTTCTCCGCGTATGATTTTGCCATCCACGGCAGTCTGCAGGGAATTGTCACCTTTATCAGCGCCGATACGATTACCAATGACGAGGGTGAAAGCTTTTTCCTGGTCAGGGTCAAGCCGAGCAAACCCTTCCTCGGGGTAAAAAGCGGCGAATTGCCGATCAAGATCGGAATGACCGCCGAAGCGGACATCCTGACCGATAAGAAAACCATCCTGTCGTACCTGACCGAACCGGTCCATCGCGGCTTCGACAAGGCGCTACGGGAGCGCTGATGAAACTGGTCGTCTATTCAGCGTCGCGCCCTTTCGAGCAATTCCTGAACAATCACCTGACCGGTGCCTTCGAATTTCGGTCACGCCTGCAGGCGCCTTCCGACGACCCCGAGCAGTTGTACCTGCTGCACATATCCAGCATGGAGCTCGACTGCTACGAATGGCTGCTCAGGCATGTTTCCGGAAAGCCGGTCCGCGTGGGCGTATGCTCCGACCTGCCCAATATTCGCGAAATGCTCGAGTGCGTGCGCCTCGGCGCCAAGGGCTATTGCAACAGCTATATGGCAGAGCTGCACTACCAGCAAATGCTGCAACTCCTTGGCAACGACCAGAGCTGGTTTCCACCACATATGCTGGAGGAAACCTTCAGGCTCGCTCAACAGTCAAGCAAGGACGATCCGGCGCAAAAGTCGCTGGAAATGCTGACTCCGCGGGAAAAAGAAATCGCACTCGCGGTCGGCGACGGTAAATCGAACCGGCAAATCGCCGATCTATTTGACATTTCCGAACCCACCGTCAAAACGCATTTGACCAGCATTTTCAGGAAACTCGATCTCAAGGATCGCGTTGGACTGGTGTTATATTTAAAGCAGGCCTGAGCCGTTCGTCGGAATCGGCCGCGTTCAGTGTGACCTGCCTCTCAAACCGCTAAAATTGCGGCGCTCGCCTACGACTTTAGTATGAGATGAGACCCCGAATCCCGCCTATATTTACTGCTCGAAACAATTTAAATGCGGAAATATGGCTACTAAAAGTATCGGTTATGTCGCCGAGTTAATCGGTGACGCGCAGGTTCGCGGTGTTGACGGCGTTATCAGAATTCTCAGCATCGGCGATCAGATAAACGAAGGCGATATCCTCACCACCGGCGTCAATACCGAGATCGTGCTCGAGTTTCATGACGGCCGCAGATTACAACTCGGTGAAAACACCGAGATACTGCTCGACGAGTCGGTTTTTGCAAGCCTCACCGAATACCCGGATGATCGCGCCGACCAGTTGGCCGAACTGCAGAGTCTCATCGTCGAGGGCATAGACCTCGCCGAACTGGAGGCAACCGCTGCCGGCGAAGCCGGCAATGCCAATGATGCGTTACACCAGGCGTCGATATACTCGCGCGATGGTGACGAGGGAATCGTCGAAACCCGTGGCACACCGCTCGGCTTCGATTCGTCTGCTATCGACAACCTGCCGACCCTCGGCGAAGACCCGCTGCTGGCGGGGACAGGCGCCACAGGAGAAAATGCGGCGCCATCCACGTCCCCAGCCCCAACGCCGGCGGCGTCGATTTCCGTTGACGATATTACCGCCGACGACATTGTCAACCTCACCGAAGCAGCCGGAGCGATCGACGTTACCGGAACCGTCGGTGGCGATGCCGGGCCTGGCGATAGCGTCACTTTCACCATCAATGGCAACCCCTATTTCGGCATTGTGGCGGCTGACAACACTTTTACCGTTACCGTTTCCGGTTCTGATCTCGCAGCGCAGACCAGTTTTGTGGCGACCGTTAACGGGATCGATGTGGCGGGCAATCCTTTTTCCGCGAGTACGGCTTCGACGCATACCTACAACAGTACTCCGCCAAATTCCGCCCCGGTCGCCGTCGACGACGCGGTTACGGCGATGGAAGACACCCCGTTCAATTCGGTCATCGAGCTCGACGCCAACGACACCGACCTCGATGGGGATACCCTGTCCGTTGTGGCGGGAACCTTTGGCACGGCACAAGGTGGCAGCATCACCATTGCGGCCGATGGCAGTTACACCTACACGCCAGCCGCCAATTTCAATGGCGTCGACACCGTCGATTACACCGTCACCGACGGCAGCTTGACCGATGTCGGCACCCTGACGATCAACGTCACCGCCGTCAACGATGCGCCGGTTGCCGTCGACGACAGCGTTACGGCAACGGAAGACACTCCTTTCAGTTCGACCGTGGATCTGGACTTCAACGATACCGACCTCGATGGGGATTCCCTGTCGGTTGTGGCTGGCACTTTTGCCACGGCACAAGGTGGCAGTATCACGATCGCGGCCGATGGTAGCTATACCTACACCCCGGCGGCCAATTTCAATGGTGTCGATACGGTCGACTATACCGTCACCGACGGCAGCTTGACCGATGTCGGCACCCTGACCATCAACGTCACCGCGGTCAACGACGCGCCGGTCGCCGTTGACGACAGCGTTACCGCGACGGAAGACACGCCGTTTAATTCGGTGATCGAGCTCGATGCCAACGATACCGATCTCGATGGCGATGCCTTGAGCGTCGTCGCCGGTACCTTTGGCACGGCACAAGGTGGCAGTATCACCATTGCGGCCGATGGCATCTATACCTACACGCCGGCGGCCAATTTCAACGGCGTCGACACCGTCGATTACACCGTCACCGACGGCAGCTTGACCGATGTCGGCACCCTGACCATTAACGTCACCGCCGTCAACGATGCACCAGTTGCCGTCGATGATGCGGTTACCGCGACTGAAGACACCCCTTTCAGTTCGACCGTGGATCTGGACTTTAACGACACCGACCTCGATGGCGATGCTTTGAGCGTCGTCGCCGGCACCTTTGCGACCGCCCAGGGCGGCAGTATCACGATTGCCGCCGATGGCAGCTACACCTACACGCCGGCGGCGAACTTCAACGGCACTGATACGGTCGATTACACCGTCACCGACGGCAGCTTGACCGATATCGGCACCCTGACGATCAATGTCACCGCCGTCAACGATGCACCAGTTGCCGTCGATGATGCGGTCACCGCGACGGAAGACACGCCGTTCAATTCGGTGATCGAGCTCGATGCCAACGATACCGATCTCGATGGCGACACATTGAGCGTCGTCGCCGGCACCTTTGCCACGGCGCAAGGTGGTAGTATCACCATTGCCGCCGATGGCAGCTACACCTACACGCCAGCGGCCA
>JAOTUD010000133.1 GCA_029864065.1 Gammaproteobacteria bacterium
GGCGAACGCAATCGTCGGCATCGATATCGATTACGAAACCGTCGGTTCGCAGGGTGGCATGCTCATGGTCAGCGTCAGCGGGACCGCGGTGACCCTGGACTCTTAAACGCAGGAATCCAGCGCCCGGCGCACTGGCGCGGACTGGCTGAAATCGGGAGTTACGATGAAGACGCTCAAGAACGAAAAGGAAATGGTCAGGAAAGCGATTGCCGAGGGCATGAAGTACGGCGAACAACGCGGCGTGGTCGAGTTCGAGCCGACCGATTCGGCGACCGAGAAAATCGAGTACATTTACCGTTTGCTGGTTCACGACAACGTCATCCAGCCCATTCCCCAGGAGCAGATTTCGCAGAAAGCGATGAAACACAGGCTCGCGATCTGGGCCTCGAAGCTGAAGTAACCCGGCACCGGGCATCGCGGCTAACCCTTGACCCGGGCTCGAGCCACGGGCGCTGCATAAAATAATTGCCCCGCCGGCCGGTTTTCTCAATAAATAGATTGACGTGGACGCACAATCTCTATAGGCTGCGCTTCAGCTTGAACGTCAGTACAGTATTTATTTCCTCGGTTTCGTTGCATTCCTCGTAGTTCATCGTCCTGTAGTATCTAAATCACAACCCGTTTACGCGTTAACCAGGTCTATTAAAGGGCCATTTTTTACCTACACAGGATTTTTATCTATGTCTAATACAGTCACCGGAACCGTAAAATGGTTTAACGAAGCCAAGGGCTTCGGTTTTATCGAGCAATCTTCAGGCCCCGACGTTTTCGCCCATTTCAGCGCCATTTCGGGTTCGGGTTTCAAAACCCTGGCCGAGGGCCAGAAGGTCGAATTCACCGTCACCCAGGGCCAGAAGGGTCCTTCGGCGGAGAATATCGTCGCCGTCTGATCGATCCGTCGATTTCGACAACAGGAGGCAAGCCTTACACGGCTTGCCTTTTTTTTGCTAGTCTACTAAGTAACAACAAGACAAACCTGTAATTCCGCAGGCGCAAAGCCGACGATCGATATGTCCGATAACTACCCTCCCCTGTTCAATTGAAAGGCCACCGGTGGACTGGTCGCTAGTCATCGTTGTCTGCGTGGTGCTTTATTTCGCTTACCGTGGATACCGGAACGGGCTGCTGAAATCCGTATCCCGGATATCGAGCGTGCTGGCAGGATACCTGTGCGCGATCTTCTACACCGGGCAATTTACCCCTGTCATCGAATCCCAGTTAGCACTGCAGGGTATTGCGGCCTTTATCGTCGCTTCGCTGGCGTTGTTCGTCGGCGCGAGCCTGGCCGTGGTATTTATCTTCTGGGTCATTGCAAAGATACTTGCTGACGGCGCAGCGGTCTCGACCGCGTCGTCAATCGGCGGCGCCGCGGTGGGCTCGGCGACCGGTGTACTGCTCGCCATCGTTGTCGTCTGGGGCTTCGCGTTTGCGCGCGATACCCTGTCTACCGCCAGTACCGATGTTGCCGCCCGGTCCGGCCCCAGCGATATCGAAAGACTCGCCAACAAGGCCGCGGGCAAGGCAGCGACCGCGGCGATGACGCTCGGATCCGCGAATCCCGAGGTGACCCGTCTAGGCGCCGCGCTGTTCGAATCTCCCGCCGAGATCACCAGGCTGGCGCAGCGGCTGGGACGCAGCGAAGAACTCTCGATGTTGCTGAACGACCCCGAAAACCTGGCGGTGCTGAACCGCGGCGACCATGCCGCCGTACAGAACCTGCCCGCGTTTCGACAGCTGGTGAACAATCCCGACACCCGGGCGCTGGCCGCGGTGACCGGACTGGTCGACGAGGCAGACGAGAATAATCAGAGCCTGGACGCCGCGCTGGCGATCAAGCTAACCGACGTCTGGGGTCGCGCACAGCGCGTAAAAAATGACGCGCGCGTGCAGGAAATTCTCGGCGATCCGGAATTTCAGCAGGAAATACAGTCGGCAAATCCGCTGGCACTGCTGACCAATGAACGCCTGCTGGAACTCGCCAATATCATTTTTTCGGAACCGCCCGCGCCGGACGGGAGTGCCAATCAGCCCGCGTCCGGGCAACTGCAGGACGACGCGGCACAGGTGGCCCCGAGCGACAAGGTTAAAAAACTTTACCGCTGGACCGACGACAACGGGCGGGTCTTCTATTCCGACGTCGAACCGGGCTCCTGATCCGGATTTCGCCCGACTAATTCCGGGAGCCGGAATCAGCGAAATGCAATGCCAGCCTTCACCAGCCAGCTTGCCGCTTTAATCGCGCTTCTTTCGGTCGGAAGCAGTGATAAGATATCGAAGTAGAAGAATAGCATTCGGTCGGCTGTGTCCGCACCGGGTTAGCGACGGCAGCTGAACCGGTCGTACGAGACGTCGAACTTCGAATGCTTTTTTCGGTTTGTCGTTAACCGAATCGGAATCCGTCCATGAAAATCGATCAGGAATACCTCAAGACGATATTGAATACCTTCATCGATTCGCCGCGTTCTTTTATCTGGGTTGCAGACATCGAGACCAACGGGGTCGACGTAGACGACAAGTTTCTATTTCACATGCAAATCCTCGAAGACCAGCATTTCGTCGAATGCCTCGATAAAAAAAGCGAGCTGGGTTACGAAATTACGCTGGGCGGAGATTTCGATTGGAAAAGCAGGCCGCTGCGGTTGACCGCATCGGGTCACGAGTTTGTGGAGGCGATCAATCGTCCCGAAATCTGGGAAGTTCTGAAACAGGAATTCAAGGATTCCTCGTTGTCGACATTGAAAGCGGCCGCCACGAGCCTGCTTGTCGCTTTCGCCAAAAAACAGGTCGGCAAGTATCTGGAACTATAGGCACGGGCAATAGTTCCGAATTTCCGGTTACGACCCGATCCCGAAATTACATGCGACTGCCTTGCGCCCGGGTTCTACAGGTCCTGTTCGCCCCCGAAATCTTTCACTTCCGGAAACACCTCGTGCAAGGCCTCGAAAAACACGTCGAGTTCCTCCTTGTGCGCGCCGTGCACGTCGACCAGCTGCAGCAGCCTGCGCATGAAGGTCATGCGCACCGCGGGATTGTGCTTCAGGTAAAAATTTATCGTGTGAAGATCGCCGTGCACGTCAGCTGTCGATCCCCTGACCGCCTGGTACAGATGTTCGACCTGTGCGTCGTCGAGATCGAATTCCTGCTGCAGAATTCGGTCGAACTCGTGCCTTTTCCGGGCATCGACGTGCTGGTCCGCGCTGATGACGTGGTATAGCACCGAGGCCAGCGCCACGTGCAGGATTTCGTCGTCGCGGTGATCGAACAGTTTGCTCTCTTCTTCGAGGGACTCGAACCAGTTCTTCAGGGATTCAAACATATCGGGGATTCCATGTTGTTTGGGGTCGGTAACCGGCAATTCTGCCACCATCCAACTTTATGGCCAAGCCCGTATCGGGCAATTGATTTGCGTCAATACAGTCAAAAAACGCCGCTGCGCTTCAATGCCATGTATTCGTTGATCAGGGTCGAGTGCATGTGGGACGGCGGCGTATCGGCGACGATGATATGATCGCTGCGCAGCTGCGCATACATCGCGGCCTGTTGCTGCAGGTGGTGAGTAACGCCACAGTAATTAAGCGCGTCGTCGATAGACACCACCTCCGCGGCCAGCGTATCGGTAACAACCTGCTGGCGCATCGATGCAACCATCACCAGGTGATGCCGCGACAGCAGGCGCGCTGCGCTGGCGAGGTCTTCTCGGTCCTGCGGCTCCAGCGACGATATCAGCACCACCAGCGAGCGTCGCGGCTGCCGCGTCATCAGCTGTTGCGCGACATCGAGAAAGTCACTGGTCGCGTGCGTGCTATCGAGATCGTAGATCTGGTCCAGCAGGCGGCTGATCTGAAACCGCCCCTTGATCGGGGCCACCCAGCGCGACTGGCCCGCAAAGCTGAGCAGCCCGACGCTGTCTCCCTGGCGCAGCGCGACAAAGGCTGAAATCAGCAGCGCGTTGAGCGCGTGATCGAAATGGCTGATCTCGCCATCCCTGGCGCGCATGCGCCGACCGCAATCGAGCAGGAATACGACCTGCTGATCGCGTTCTTCCTGGTACTCGCGTGATATCGGTTTCTGAAAGCGCGCGGTTGCGCGCCAGTCGACCTGGCGCAACGAATCGCCGATACGAAAATCGCGTAATTGATGAAAATCGGTGCCCTCGCCGCGCCTTTGCCTGAGTTGCAGCCCCAGGTCGGCATAAAGCTGGTCGCTGCCGACGAAGGAGGACCGAAACAACGGTTTGTAGTTCGGATAAATCCTCGATTGCTGCGGCCCTCCGTAGTAATAATTCTTTTCCCATAGCTTCCAGCCGGAAGTTACCCGGCAGCAGATCTGGCCGAATTCGGCAAGCCCGCGTTGCAACGGCGTAATCGAGTAGCGCACCCGTGCCTGCGCGTCCGGTGCCAGCTCGAGCCTCGCCGGCAGGCCCTCGCAGTGCAGTCGGGCCGGCGCAAAGTCGGTAAGCCATAGCCGCAGCCGGCGCCGATCCCGATTAACCAGCCTGATTTCGACGCGCTGTTGCACCCCGAGCGCAAGATGCGGGTCGAGCAGACGCGTCGCTTCGAGCCGCGGTCGTCGCAGCGAGTAGCCGTCGAGTAGCGCGACCACCGCTAACAGCAGGAACCAGCTCCAGAACAGCAGCTTGATTTCGAACTCATGCGGCCATTCGAGCAGGGTCGCGATAGCGGCCAGCAAACCCAGCGACAACCAGATCAGGAGTAGCTGCAATAGCAGGCGGGACGGCTTCATGAGCGCGGCGCGTCGACCTTCTCCAGCAGGTTGCTGAGCACCGCGTCCACGCCAAGGCCGTCGATTTCGACCTCGGGCGCGAGAATAACGCGATGGCGTAACACCGGCAGCACCATCGACTTGACGTCATCCGGGGTGATGAAGCCGACGCCATTCATCAGCGCCAGCGCCTTGGCGCAGCGCAACAGCGCGATACTGGCGCGCGGTCCGGCGCCGTGACGCAGCAGCGTGCTGCCGCGTGTCGCGCGCACCAGGTCGACCGCGTACTGCGCGACCCTGTCGTCGACCTCGATCGCGGCGCACTGTCGCTGGGCGGCCTCGACGTCGAGCATTTGGTGCGTATCGTCCGCTTCGCCGCCGAAGGATTGCAGCGCGTAACGCGTCGCGATCAATACCTCGTCCTGCGCCTGCGGGTAGTCGATATTGATCTTGATGATGAAGCGATCGAGCTCCGCCTCGGGCAAAGCATAGGTGCCTTCCTGTTCGATCGGGTTCTGCGTCGCCAGCACCATGAAAGGCTTGCCGACCTCCATCGATTTGCCGTCCAGCGTTACCTGGTGTTCCTGCATGACTTCGAGCAGCGCTGCCTGGGTTTTGGCCGGCGCGCGGTTGATTTCGTCGGCGAGCAGCAGGTTGGTAAAAACCGGCCCGTGCTTGAGTACGAACTTGCTTTGCGACATATCGAACATGACGTGTCCGGTAACGTCACCCGGCATCAGGTCGGGGGTAAACTGGATGCGCTTGAACTTGCCGCCGATGCCGGCCGCCAGAGCCTGCACCAGCAGGGTTTTACCGAGGCCCGGTACGCCCTCGATCAGGACGTGCCCCCCGGCAAGCAGCGCGATCAATACCTGGTCGACGACTGCCGACTGCCCTACCAGGCGGCTGTTGATATGGTCCCGCAGGGCGCCCAGGGCCGCGGAAGTGCTGCTGGTTGAATCATTCATAGTGATTGCTCGATATGTTTTAGGAGTCTTACCGCTTGTACAAATGTGGCTTCGCTGAAATTGTCTTCGCGAAACGCACGCACCACCGCGCCCGGGTTTAGATCGCAGCGTTGCGCCATTAATTCGTATTGCCCCGCCTCGTCTGCGCGCGAAAATTCTGCCAGCGTCATGCTCGCGCGGCGCAATACCTGCTGGCGCAGCGGCGTGATCAGGTAAACGCCGTGGCGACGATGCCACAGGTAATGCGAGACCGACGAAAAATACTCACCCAGCGCGCGCATGCCGGACTGGTCTCGCGGCAGCAGGCGCCCGAATCGATAGCCCGCGTGCCACACCCAGACCAGAATCAACAATCCCGCGGCGATTAACAACTCGGTCGCATTGCGCCTTATCAAGACCCAGATCGAATCGCGTACCACCGACCTCAGGATCGCGAAATTTCCTTCCGCGGCGCTCAACAGCCACAGCAGGTACGCATGATCGTGCTGATCGATCTGGTACGAGGTCCATACCTGCGGATCCGAAACAATGGTCAACAGGCCGCTGCCGACCTCGAACTGCATCATGTGCACCCCGTAATCGGAATTCGACCAGCTGAATGGCCGATAGCCGTCTGCATCGTATTCCGAGTCGTTAATATAGGGATGCTGCAGTATCTTGTCGTTATCGAAGCCAACCTCGAGCACGCCGATCTCGTCGCCGAAGCTGATCCGGGTCAGCGAGATCTCGTCGGCGCCAAAACCACGGGCGATTTCTTCTCTTGATTTGCCTTCCTCGATCTGGCGGTTATATTCACGCATGGTTTCGCTGAGTGACCTGTCCTCGCTTTCCTGGTCGGTATCGAATTCGCGCCAGTCGACGTCCACCTCGAATGTCTTCAGCAACAGGTCTTCGTCATGGGCTACCGAGTTCGCGGCATAAATGACGTTGCCACCCAGGTCCAGCCAGTCGATGACCTGTTCCAGCTGGCGCGGCGCCTGCACCTGGTTGGCGTCGCTGAAGAACAGCGTGCCGATCGAACCAAGCTCGTCGAGCCGGGAGAGGTTGTCAACATCGGTGACTTCGATGCCGCTGCGGGCCATGAATTGCTGGGCCGCGAGATAGGAGTTGCGCAGGGCTTCCGTGCTCCAGCCCGACTGCTGGGTTTCGTCGTAGAATTCGATACTGGCGTAAACGACCCAGCCCAGCACCGCGATCAGGATCAGCCCGAGCAGCGGCCTTACCGGGACCCTATTCCGCTTCACGGGATAGTTCCGTTTTCCAGCCGTCGCAGAGGCTACGAACCATCTCCGCGGCGGGTAACTGATGCCCGTAAGCCAGCCGGCGCCAGACGCTGGTGAGCTGCCAGAAATAATCGCTTAGCGAATCGATGCCACGCGCCCGCACCAGCGCGGCGCATTCCGCCTCGGTGTGGCTGGCGCGAAACGCGAGTTCGTATTTATCGATCAGGCGCGACAGT
>JAOTUD010000134.1 GCA_029864065.1 Gammaproteobacteria bacterium
GGACAGAGTCATTACCCACAGAGTTACGAACTCGAGGTCGATCGCGTATACCGAATCATCAACCATGCGAGCCTGTTCAGCCGGGATCGGCTCGATCGCGGCACCCGGCTGCTGATCGAGAACATGCCGGTGGCGGATCGATTCCGCCAAATCGTCGACCTCGGTTGCGGCAACGGGGTGCTGGGCATCGTCGCCGCGGGCTTCAATCCGCATGCCGGCCTGCTGTTCAGCGACGAGTCTTACATGGCGGTCGCGAGCGCGGCCGCTAATTTCGGCGACGCATTCGCGCAGACGCGCGACGCAGAATTCGCCGTGAATGATTGCCTGCACGGGGTGGCGGCAGAGAGCCGTGACCTGGTACTGGTCAATCCTCCGTTTCACCAGCAGCACAGCGTCGGCGACGCGCTCGCGTGGCGGATGTTCAAGGATGCCCGCAGGGTTCTGCGACGCAACGGCGAGTTGCGCATCGTCGGCAATCGCCATCTCGGATATCACGCCAAGCTCGGGAAACTGTTCGGTAACTGCGACAGCATCGCGTCGGACAGCAAGTTCGTCGTCCTGAGCTCGACCAAAACCTGAAATTCTTCGTCACAATAATAATTCCCCGGAATTATTATTGTGACGCCGCAATCGTTGATTCTGATTTTGCTACCAGCCGCCGCCGCCACCCCCGGAGAAGCCTCCCGACGATTCCGACGACGAACCGGGAGCGACCGATGACGAGGCGATCGCCGTATTCAGCGAGCTCGAAGCACGTTTGAAAAGTGCATACCGCCGTGGCTGTTGGAATGATACCAGCGCGGCTGCCTGTAGCCGCGGTCGACCAGGCCGCTCGCAATCGCACGATCGAGTTTTGCGGTCCATTCGTGCTCGAGATCGAGCGCGGTCGCGTAAGGCAGGTATGCCTCGTACAGATCGGTGGTAAAGGCCGGTGCGCCTGTAAGCGCGATTTCTTCTTCCTCGGCAACGGCGAGGTAATGCCTGAAACCGTCGATTCTGTCGAGCAGCCTGCGCCCCGCCAGCGTTGGCGCCCTGAGCCAGCACTCGAAGGCGTAGTTCAGGCCCGGCATGAAAATGATGATCGAAATTAGTGGCCACGATACCTTGTCGATAAACCGAATCACGGGAAACTTGTATATGGCAATAAAAATAAATACCAGCGTGAGTCCGGCACCGTTGGCGCCGACTTGTATTAGTCCTGCCACGCCCCGCATCATGAGTCCGCGCGCAAGGGCGAACAACATCAGTAGCGGCACCAGCGAAAACGCCCGACGAAAAGGTCCGGAAAACTCTCGATACGCGTGTTCAGGTTTCTGACCGCGCCGTTGTAGTAGCGCCGCGCGAACTGGATATCGGCCTCGACGTTGCCAATGTCGGTTTGCAGCTGCAAAAAGCCCTGGTTGGCCTTCAGCTCGGGATAGGCTTGCTGCAGCGCAAAGATCGACAGCAGGCCCTGGCTGATTGCACTCTCGACGGATCCCTGTTGCCGAGCGGTTTTTATTTCACCGGCCTGGCCGCGCAGCGCGGTTACCTGGTCGAGCGTGGCCTGCTCGTAGGCGGCGTACTGCTTGACCGCATCAACCAGCTTGGGAATCAAATCATGGCGACGCTTGAGCTGCACCTCGATGTCGCTCCAGCCGGCCCTGGTACGTTGCCTGTCGGTGACCAGGCGGATGTAAATGACGATGGCGTAAAGCGTTAACCCGACGACGGCGGCGAGGACGATCCACTCGGACATGTTTTTTTCTTTTTGCTTTTATTCGGGTTGCGCAGCGCGGCGTCGAAGGCGATTCGCGCCCACCGCAGGCAGGCGTCCGGATCTTCGAAAAATGCTTCCGGCGCCTGGTAATACGAGAGCTTGTATTCCCTGTCCTGCTTGTAGTAGCTGAAGGCCTCGCTCGCCTCCGTTTCGAACAGTTCCCGGCTTTGGGCATCGGCCTTGAGGTAGAGATGGCCGTCCGCGATCAGCCCGAACATCAGCCCCTGGTGAAATATGCCGAAGCCGCCGAACATACGGCGCGCTTCGCAGGGGCCGAACGGGTCCAGCAGGTCGACGATATGGGTCGCGAATTCCTGCGCTTCGGCCATGCGAGGTGCCGGGTCAGTTTTCGACGATGGTGGTGTCGGGCACCGGAAAGGTTCGGTTACCCTCGTAGACGATTTTCCACTGGTCAGTGTTCTTGCGCCAGAAAATCTCCTTGGGCGAATCGACGCTCAGGTTGTTGCTGCGGTAGCTTTGCTCGAACTGCATCAGCAACAGGTCTTCCTCGCCGGGATAGGCAAAGATACTGAGCTTGCTGTACTCGACCTCGACCCAGGTTTTATTGCGGTTTACCCAGCGCTTGTGGCCATCCCAGCTGACGAAGTCACGACCGTAGGCATCGAGCCCGACGCGTGAATAATGGCGGCTGTAGCGATCGTGGTCCAGGCTTTCCCAGTCGCTCAGCCAGGTCGACAGCAGCTGCATGACCTGCTGGCGTTTGCCGAGCCACTGGTCGCGGCTGATCCAGTTTACCTGATCGGCGACCACCACCGGGGTGCGCAGGCCGGGACTGATGTAGCTATCGATATGCAGGAAATCGGGATTACTGACGACGATGCAGCCGTTGCTGGCCCAGGGCGAACGATTATAGGTGTAGGACGGCGTGCCGTGAATCCAGATGCCGCCGCCGGTGCGTTTCTGGCGCAGGTCCCATGCGTTCGGGTAGTTGATCGGAAACGCGCCTTCGCCGTATAGATCCGGCAACTCGTTGCCATCGATGTAGCGCGTGACGTGATAGATGCCGATCGGCGTTTTCTGGTCGCCGCGTTTCTGTTTGCCGTAGCCCTTGAGGCCGATCGTGATGAAGTAATCGGTTTCGAGCTGGAGGTCGCCGCCGATGTTGCGATAAACGTAAACCCGGGAGCTTTGCTGGTCGACCAGGATCACGTAAGGCTGGTCATCCGCGACCAGCAGGATATTTTCAGGGTAAAGGTCGGTATGCGGCGGCCCGGCATCATGCTGCCAGCGTTGCCGTATTTCGTAGCGAAAATCCTGCATCGCGCGATCGATTTCGATGCCGTGACCGATCTCGGTCAGCGGCTCGGCCTTCGCCAGCAGCAGGTCGGCATAGAGCATGTGCCCGAGACGGCTGTGCGGGTACTGCTTGATCAGGTCGCGCGTGCTGCTGAGCGCTTGCTCGTAGTTCAGGCTTTGAATGTCCCTGATCGTGTCGAGCAGGCTCTGCTCGTACCGGCTGCCGGGCGGGTCGCCGGCAGAGAGGTTGCCGCACAGTCCCAGAGACAGCAAAAACAAGATAAAACGTTTCATAGAACAGATAATACCCGCTCCTCGGTAATTTTCCATTGCGAACCGGCCCGATCGAAGACTAGCCGTTTAACCACGCGGTCGCTGTAACCGGGTGATTCGAAAGCCTGCCTGAAGTCAATAATAGCCCGATTCTCGCTGCGCCACTTGATCTGGATATCGCTGACCTCGACGTTGATCTCGCCGGGGCGCAGTATTCGCTCGCGCCGCTGCGCGACCCACTGGGCGTGCGTCTTGAACCTGGCGCGGTACCCGGCCGCATAAAAATCGGCATAGGCCTCGAACTCCTTGCTGCTCCAGGCCTGCGCCCAGCGCTTGACCTGCTCCAGCAGCAGGGTTTCCTGGTTGGCAAAAGTGACCGCCGTGGGCTCGCTGGCGCCGGCTTGCGCGAGCGGCTCCGTTGCGGCCGCTTCGAGGCCGGTGATTGCAGTCAGCTGTATGCTATGCATGTATTTCGCGGGTTCGCTCGACTCGCTGACAGCGCGCCGGTAAGCTTCGCTGGCAATACCCTTGTAAATCTGGCTCAGGTTGTCGTAAGCCGTCGCATAGCTCGGGTGGGTATGGATCGCCTCGACCAGCAACTGGCTGGCGCGGTCATAATCGCCCTGCGCCAGGAAAATCATCGCCAGGTTGTTGCGCGGCTCGGGTAATAAGGGATTGTCGTCGATCAGGCCCTGGTACATTTCGATGGCCCGGTCTTTTTGATCGGTCATCTGGTAGGCATAGGCGGTCAGGAACCGCGCCTCCGCGTGAGCCGCGTTTTGTGCAAGCAATTGCGCGCCGGTTTGCACGGCCGCGGCGAACTGCTGTTCGGAAATCTGCTGGCGCAACTCCGCCAGGGATACGGCGGCGATACTAAACTGTGGCAGCAGCAGGCATAACAACAGGGCAATGAAGCGATGCGTCATTTGATAAAGTCTGAAAAATTTGCGCGCGATTATAGCAAACACCGTTGTAAAATCTTTATTCCGTAGTCGCGAACTGTAAATAATTTCATGCGCCTTTTCCTGGTCGACTCCAGCATATTTGTTTTCAGGGCCTGGTATGGCCCCGAGCCGGAGCGGGCCAACCTGCGGCAGCAGCCCAACCAGGCCTTTGTCGGTTTCAGCGATTTCGTCTATCGCCTGTTGACCGAACAGGCGCCCAGCCGCATCGTGTTTGCCTTCGACGAAAGCCTGTCCAAATCGGCACGCAAGGAAATATATCCCGATTACAAGGCGAATCGCAGCCCGGCGCCGCAACAACTTAAGCGCCAGTTCGCCTGGTGCCGGCAATGGCTGGAGGCGCTCGGCATCTCCTGCGTCAGCAGCAAAAACTGGGAAGCGGACGACCTGATCGGATCCCTGGCGAACTATCACCGTTCGCCGCGCCGGCCGCTTGCAATCCTGACCGCGGACAAGGACCTCGCGCAGCTGATCGAGGAGCGGGACCTGTGGTGGTCGTACCTCGACGACAAGAAGCTCGATTACCGGGCTATCTGCAAAAAGTTCGGCGTCGAGCCGCGGCAGATCGCAGCGCAGCTCGCGCTGACCGGTGACAAGGTCGACAATATCCCGGGAATTCCGGAAATCGGCCCCAAAACGGCGGCCCGCCTGTTGAAGAAATTCGATACGCTCGAAAACCTGCGCCGCAATCTGCGCCAGGTCGGATCGATGAAATTCCGCTACGCGGCGCGCGTACAGCGTTCGTTGCTGGAAAACGAAGCCTTGCTTGACGTCAGTTTCGATCTGACCCGCATCAACCGAGAAATCGCCGAAATGCGCCAGGTCGAAACGGCGCGCGGCGCGATAGATGCGGGATCGCTCGAGCGCATGATGCGCGAACAGGCTTTCGATGGATTGCGCCGCTCGCGCTGGCTCGACTATATCGCAACGCTGCAGCCGGGCGAGGTTTAGTATGGCGCGTACGATATTATTCAACAAGCCGTTCCGCGTGCTGAGCCAGTTTTCAGCCGACGGCGACAAGGCCACGCTTGCCGATTATATCGACCTGCCGGGTGTTTATGCCGCGGGCCGGCTCGATTTCGACAGCGAGGGGCTGATGCTGCTGACCGATGACGGCGCGCTGCAGGCGAGGGTTGCGAATCCCCGCTACAGGCTGGCCAAGATCTACCTGGCGCAGGTCGAAGGCGTGCCCGACCCCGCGGCGCTGCGGGCGCTGGCGCGGGGTGTCGAGTTGAAGGACGGCACTACGCGCCCGGCATTGGTCGAGCCGGTCGACGAGCCCGGGTGGTTGTGGCCGCGAAATCCGCCGATACGGGAGCGCCGGGATATTCCGACCCGGTGGCTCAAGCTCGAAATACGCGAGGGACGCAACCGCCAGGTACGCCGCATGACGGCGGCCGTCGGTCATCCGACTCTGCGTCTGATCAGGATCGCCATCGGCGACTGGACCCTGGACGGGTTGCAGCCCGGCGAATACCGGTTACTCGAATGATCTGGCAGTCACTGGGATTACGACTGGCGCAGCGCCTCGAATTGCCGCCCGGCGAGGTCAGGGCGATACCGGCGCGCGGCGGTGACATCAACCAGTCGGTCATGCTCGAACTGGGTGAACACAGAATTTTCGTCAAGACCAATCGCGCGCCACTGCTGCCGATGTTCGAAGCAGAACGGGCCGGTCTCGACGCGATCCGTAGCAGCGCGACGATACGGGTGCCCGAGGTGTACCTGACCGGTGTGGAATCGGGCCTTGCCTTTATCGCGAT
Organism: Gammaproteobacteria bacterium; assembly: GCA_029864065.1. Taxonomy (GTDB): domain Bacteria; phylum Pseudomonadota; class Gammaproteobacteria. The sequence goes on from JAOTUD010000134.1 coordinate 6,015, forward strand.
GGAATTTATCGGTTTCTCGGGCCGACCCGATCCCGCTCGGCTGGCGCGCGCGCTGGCCGCAATGCATAACAGTTTCCACGATCGCTTCGGGTTCGAATGCGACAACACCATCGGCAGCACGTCGCAACCCAATCCCTTCAACGACGACTGGATCGAGTTCTGGCGGCTGCACCGGCTCGGCTATCAACTCGAACTCGCGCGCCAGAACGGCTTCGACTCGCGCCTGGTCGACGCCGGGTACCGGCTCGCCGAGAACCTCGACGGTTTTTTCGACGCCTACCGGCCGCGCCCGTCGCTGTTGCATGGAGACCTGTGGAGCGGTAACCAGGATGCCGATGCCGACGGCAACCCGGTGATTTTCGATCCCGCCTGTTACTACGGCGATCATGAAGCCGACCTCGCGATGATGGAATTGTTCGGCCACCCCGGAGAACTTTTCTTCGAGGTTTACCGTGAGCATTTTCCGATCGATATCGGCTACAGCCTGCGCCGCGAACTCTACAATCTTTACCATGTCCTCAATCACGCCAACCTGTTCGGCGGCGGTTATGGCGCGCAGGCGCTGCGCATGATCGACGGGCTTCTGCGGCATTAAAGTAAAATCTCGCAGTCCAGTTCGATAGTGCTGTATTCGGCGGAAAAAGTGTTACCATGCGCGCATAACTAGAAAGTGTCGCCGTAACAGCGACAGGCCCGGGAGGGACAAACCGAATGATTGATGCAGCTGGTGCCGAGGCGGCGCTCGAAGTCGTCGACCTTCATAAGAGTTTCGGCGCGCATGACGTAATTCGCGGGGTTTCGATGACCGCCCACAAGGGTGACGTGATCTCGATCCTCGGGGCTTCCGGTTCCGGCAAAAGCACCTTCCTGCGTTGCATCAACCTGCTCGAGATCCCGAGCGCCGGCGAAGTGTTCATCGCCGGCGAAAAAATCCTCATGCATACCGACAAAACGGGCAGGTATCAACCTGAGGACATCCACCAGGTTGAGCGACTGCGCGCGCGGCTGGGCATGGTTTTTCAAAGTTTCAACCTGTGGTCGCACATGACGGTTATCGAGAATGTCGTCGAGGCCCCGATTCACGTGCTCAAGATTCCGAAGGCCGCGGCGATCGAGCAGGGCGAGGCCCC
>JAOTUD010000135.1 GCA_029864065.1 Gammaproteobacteria bacterium
CGTACGCGGCTGTTGCCCTCGTAGGACTGCGACGTCATCTCCTCGACGCCGGGCACAGTGGCGATAATTTCCTCGACGATCTGCGTCACCAGCCGTTCCATGACCACCGGGTCGGCGCCCTCGTACTGGGTGCGCACGGTCAGCGTCGGTAACTCGATGCTGGGTAATAAATCGATCTGCAGCCGGCTCAGCGCCATCGCGCCGAGCACGACCACGATCAGCGTGACCATCGTGGCAAACACCGGTCGGCGCACCGAAGCCTGTGCCAGGTTCATTGTTTTACCACCTCCACTATTCTGAGCGCGGCACCGTCATCGAGTAATTGTTGCCCGAGCACGACCACCTGGCCGGACAGTGCGTTGCCGGTTATCTGCACCTTGTTGCCCTGCCGCACACCGATTTCCACGGCCTGCCAGCGGGCCGATTTGCCGTCGGGGTTGACGACGAATACGCCCTGCTGATCGTCGCGTCGAGTCAGCGCCTGTTCGGGTATGATGATTGCGTTCTCGACCCGTTGCAGCATCACCGAGGCGCGGATAAACATGCCGGGTTTCAGGCGCAGGTCGGGATTGTTTACCAGCATTTCGACGCGCGCCTGGCGCGTGGTCTCGCTGAATACCGGCGCGATCCGCTCGATGCTGCCGCCAAAGCGGTCCCCGGGAAAGGCGTCGGTGTCGAGGCTGGCCTGCTGACCGACCCGGAGCTTCGCGTAATCGCGTTCGGTGACGAAAAAAACCGCCGTGATCGGGTTGAGCTCGACGATACGCAACAGCGGCGCGTTGGCTGACACGGTCTCGCCGGCATCGACGAAACGCTGCGCCACGACGCGCTGGTTGTTGCCGCCCTGCCAGTCGGCCTTGACCTGGGTGTAGCCGAGGCGAATGCGGGCCGCCTCGAGATCCGCCTCGGCGCGCGCAATGCGGGCGCGGGTTACTTCGGTCAGCGCCTGTTTTGCCACCAGTTCGGAGCGGGTAATATCGAGCTGCGATTCCGAAACGTCGCCACGCGCCTGGATTTTTTCCAGGCGCTTCAGTTCGCGTTCTGCAATCTTGAGCAGGCTCAGCGATTCGGCATTTAACGCTTTTTCAACTTCCAGGTCGGCCCGTGCGCGCGCCACTTCCTGCGTCGATTCGGCATCGTCGAGCACGGCCACGACCTGGCCGCGGTTGACGCCGTCGGCAAGGTCGACCCTGAGCTGCTCGATACGGCCGCTGATCTTTGGCGCGACGACGAATTCGGAACGCGCTTCAAGCGTTCCGGTAAAGCTGCGCAACTGGTCGATGGAACCGACTTCGATCGCTGCGACTTCGACCGGCGCCGGGATTCTCTGCCGGTTCTGTTTTCCCTCTGCCTGCTGGTTATCGAGCTTCTGGTAAACGCTCCAGGCCAGCGCGCCGATCAAACCCAGTATGACAAGGCCGGTAACGATGGGTTTGCTGCGTGACGTCAAAGGGAAATATCCTCAGATAGGCTGTTTTTCGGGCGAGTGTATGCTTAATTTGTAGTCGGGAAAACACATTCTACGCGACGGTTTCGAATTGTAACATTAATGTTTGACTGGCTGACCGGCAGGTCCTGAATACGCTATCATGCCAGGCATCGTCAACCAGCCCGCACCATTCCGCCATGAATGCAAGACACCGATCAAGCCCGCCGGCGGATGCCGCCGAACGCCGCGCCGCGCAACCCGTCGTCTGTTACGAAATCGATCAGCTGCCGCCTTCCAGCCTGGATTTATATCGGGCTGCCCGGGAAGGCATGACGAAGGTTGCCGAGGTCACGGTCGCGCCGCGTGACGGCAATACCTTCGAGGTCCCGGCCGGATCGTTTTTCCGCATCGTCAGCGTCGATGGCCCGCAGGTCGGCGATCTGAACCTGTGGAACGCGCACGACCTGTCGGAGCGATTCTTCAGCGGCAAGACGCGGCAGCTGCACGCGACCCATGTCAGCACCGGCGACCGGCTGTGGAGCACGCTGCCCGGGCTGCGGCCGCTGGCAACGATCACCCACGATACGCTAGCCTGGTACGGCTGGGACGACGACGGCGGCGGCGTGCACGACGTCATCGGCACGCGCTGCGATCCCTACACCAATTACCTGCTTAAGGGCGTCGACTACCATCATTGCTGCCACTCGAACCTGACACGCGCGCTCGCCACCGCGCGGAATATGCCGCTGTCCGAGGCCGAGCTGCACGTGCACGACGTCATGAACGTGTTCATGTGCACCGGGTTTACGCGCGATACCCACCAGTACTTCATGAAGGCGAGCCCGGTGCGCCCCGGCGATTTCATCGAGTTCTTTGCCGAGATCGATTTGCTCGGGGCGCTGTCGGCCTGTCCCGGCGGCGATTGCGGCAGCAGCCACTCCGATGACAGCACGCCCTGCTACCCGCTCAGGATCGAAATCTTCAGTCCGGCGGCGGGAGCGTTGCAGGGGTGGACGTCACCCGAACGCAGCGCTTACTCGGGCACCCACGGGTTGTAACTTTTAATCGGGGTAACTATCCCCAACTAGGGGTAAATCGGCCAGGGCAATGCCTGTGGCGCTGACATATTTAATGAGGGTTCCATGACCGAAGACCTCGAAACTTCGCTAATCGCCAACGCGGCGCGCGACTTTATGAAATTGGAGTCGGCGGGCGGCATTTTGTTGCTGATCGCGACGATTATCGCGATGCTGGCGGCGAATTCTCCGCTGGCGGGCCTGTATGCCGGCCTGCTGGACACGACCGTCGCGGTTCAGGTAGGCGCTCTCGCGATCAATAAGCCGTTATTGCTTTGGATCAATGACGGTTTGATGGCCGTGTTTTTCTTTCTCGTCGGGCTCGAGATCAAGCGTGAGGTCATGGAAGGCGAGCTTTCATCTTTTTCACAGGTCATCCTGCCGGGTATGGGTGCGCTCGGCGGCATGCTCGTGCCGGCCGCGATCTACGCCCTGATGAACTGGCACGATCCCGTGGCTCTGGATGGTTGGGCGATTCCGGTCGCGACCGATATCGCGTTTGCGCTGGCCTTGCTCGGCGTGTTCGGCTCGCGTGTTCCGGTCTCGCTCAAGGTGTTCCTGCTGACCCTGGCGATATTCGATGACCTCGCGGCAATCGTCGTTATCGCCCTGTTTTATTCCGGTGACCTGTCCCTAACTGCGCTATTGATTGGACTGGGTGCCCTGGCATCAGGTGTCATTATGAATCGGGCTGGAGTGACACGGCCGGCCAGTTATATCCTGCTTGGCGTGGTGCTATGGATTGCGGTGCTAAAGTCGGGTGTTCACGCGACGCTGGCCGGGGTTTTGATCGCGTTTTGCATTCCGATGCGGGATGAACAGGGTAAATCGCCTTTGCGCGAACTCGAGCATGATCTGCACCGCCCCGTGGTATTTGCGATTTTACCAGTTTTTGCCTTCGCTAATGCTGGTCTGGCGCTGGGTGGCCTGTCGCCGAGCGATTTGGTCCATCCGGTAACGCTCGGAGTCACTCTCGGTCTGCTCGTGGGAAAGCCCGTCGGCATTGTTACCTTCGTTGGGCTTGCGGTGTTACTGCGACTGGTTCAACTGCCTTCCAATATCAACTGGATGCAGATAATCGGTGTGGCCTTTGCCTGTGGTATCGGATTTACGATGAGTCTCTTCATTGCCGGCCTTGCTTTTGAGCACGGCGGTGGTGATTACTTCAATGGCGATCGTCTGGGTATCTTGCTGGGATCGTTTCTGTCAGCTGTGGTTGGATATCTGCTGCTGCACCTGAGCCTGCCGAAAACCGGCGATGGCGATTGAAATCCGGTTTCGTTGATCCGATCTGTTACCCTGGCGCGTTACAATCTTCGAGCCGCGACCAACGCGTGGAGCGAACATGAGCGACCAGACCGCTAACCAACCGACCTGCACTCCTTCCGAGGGTGCGGTCGAACTGATCATCGAACCCAAGGCCAAAGACCTCGGCGGATTCAGCGTACGCCGGGTGTTGCCATCCGTGGAGCGGCGCATGGTTGGGCCGTTCATCTTCTTCGATCATATGGGCCCGGCCGAATTTCCGCCGGGAGAGGGGATCGCGGTGCGACCGCATCCGCATATCGGGCTTTCCACGGTTACCTACCTGTTCGAGGGTGAAATCATGCACCGCGACAGCCTCGGCTACGTGCAACCGATTCGCTGCGGCGCGGTCAACCTGATGACGGCGGGTCGCGGCATCGTGCATTCCGAGCGCGCCGGCGAAGACCTGAACACGAGTTCGCGCCTGCACGGCATCCAGTCGTGGATGGCGCTGCCGCTCGAGCAGGAAGAATGCGACCCGGATTTCGTGCACTACCCGTCGACCGAGTTGCCGGAATTCGAACAGGACGGCGTGTCGGTCCGCGTGATCATGGGCGAGGCTTTCGGTCACGCATCCCCGGTGCCGCAGCACGCGCCGACGCTTTATCTCGAATGCCGCTTTCCCGCCGCTACGAGATTGACGCTGCCCGACCATTACCACGAAGTGGCGGCGTACGTGGTTGCCGGCAACATCCGTATCGGTGAAACGGACTTCGCCGCGGGGCTGATGGCGGTCGGCTGTCCCGGCAAGGCGATGCGACTCGAGGCCGCGAGCGACAGCCACGTGATGGTCATCGGCGGTGCCAACCTGGGCAAGCGGCACATCTGGTGGAACTACGTTTCGAGTTCCAGGGAACGCATCGAACGGGCCAAGGCCGACTGGCGCGAGGGTCGCTTCGACACGGTGCCCGGCGACAGCGAATTCATCCCGCTGCCCTGAAGCTGGCGCCAAAGCCTCCCGGTTCGGGACCGGGTTTTACGCGGACGAGCGGTTTATCCCTGTGCAACCCACGCGCGGCGCGATATATCATTGCTGTTTGATAATGCATCAGGACACCGTAAGATATGGCCCTGTACACCAACGACAGGGAGATAACCGATGACCGGTTTGAGCCAACAGGAGTGTGAGGCCTGCCGCGCCGATGCGCCTAAAATCAGCGACGAGGATTTGCAGGCATTGATGCCGAACATACCCGACTGGAACGTGATCGTGGTCGACGGCATCATGCAGCTGTCGCGCGAATTCGGGTTTAAAAACTTCGCGCAGGCGATGGCCTTTTCCAATCGCGTCGGCGATATCGCAGAGGCGGCCGGGCACCACCCGGCGATCCTGACCGAGTGGGGCAAGGTGACCGTGACCTGGTGGAGCCACAAGATCAGGGGCTTGCACAAGAACGACCTGATCATGGCGGCGCGCACGGACGAGGTCTATGCGGGCTAGCAGCAAGGCGCTGGTTTCAATATTCATCGTATTGATGGTGGGATTGTCGAGCACGCGCGTGCTCGACAATTATGTCGACGATTACACCACCAGGGCGATAACCAGCGCGGCGCTGACCTACGCGACCGCGCGCGGCATCAACGCGCTGGTGTCGATGCTGCAAAGCAGCCAGGTCGAGGCCGGCATCGGTATCGTCTCCGGAGCGATGACGATCGGCGAAGTGCTCGATCCGATCAACGACATGATCGAGCGTTTCTCGACCATCATGACCTGGGTGCTGGCGTCGCTCGCGGCGCAAAAGGTGCTGTTGCTGGTGGCGTCGCACAAGCTTTTCCTGTACCTGGTCGCCGTGCTCGGCATCAGCGCGCTGCTGTTGCTTTTCTACGGGCCTCCCGCTTTACAGAGCCTGGCATTCAGGAGCTTCCTGGTGGTGGTGTTCATTCGCTTCGCGCTCGGCCTTGCCGTGGCGCTCAACAGCGGCGTCGATTACCTGTTTCTCGACCAGCAGCTGCAGGCCAACGAGGCCGAGGTCGAAAATTTCGAAAGCAACATTATCGGTATCGACCGTGACCGGGAGTTCGATACCGACAGCATCCGCGACTCGGCGATTTCATTCTGGCAGGGCCTGAGCCTCGCCGAGCTGGAGCGCAAGATCAGCGCCGGCATCGAGAGTTTCATCAACCTGGTCGCGATTTACCTGCTCAAAACCATCCTGTTTCCGCTCGGCTTTTTCTACGCCGCAATCTTTACCATAAGGCAGCTATGGCGGATTGACCTGAATCCCGGAACGGGCTTGCGCTAACGCGCTGCCTGGTGCTTTCCGGGTGACGCCTGTGTGTCGGAGGTGAACCGAATATGAAATATAAGGTCCTGCTGTTGGCAACGATTCTCTGCCTGCTCGTGCAGTTTTCAGTTACCCCCGCAGCCGGGGCCCCGTTGGCAGACGAAGCGGGTGTGCGATCCAGCTACATGCAGGTCAGCGTCGACCGGATCGTCGTTGATACCGCCGGGCTGGCGTCGGCCTCGCAAACGCTCGCGCTGTCAATCGACCGACTGGCGCATTCAATCGAAAGGATATCTGCCGACGGCGCAGGGCTTAACCTCGAGGAAAGAAAAACGCTGCTCGACGCGGCAAAAAGCGTCGACAAGGCCAGCATTGCGCTGTCCGAACTGGCGCAGCAGTTACCGCTGACCGCGCAACGGCTGACCGATCGGCTACCGCAGGTGATCAGCGAAGCACGGCAGCCGATCGCCGAGCTGTCCAGCGGACTGAAATCGGCGAGCGACAGCCTGGTTATAATCACCGAGGCCCTGCCCGAGGCCACGGAGAATGCAAGGATGCTGGTGAACTCATCGCTCGACTCGGTATTGATCCGGTTTTCTCTTTATACCGTGATCCTGGTCGCGATCCTGGCCCTGGCGGTGATCGGGGTGATGTGGTTTACCTATCGGCAATACCTCGACCCGCTGGCGAAAAAGCTCGACGCGCTGGTTGGCGCGCCCGAGCATTTTGCCAGCATGTCCCGGCACATGAGCGAAACTTCGAATAATTTGCTGGCATTGCAGGCGGAAGGACAAAGAACCGCGAGGCCCTCGTTGCAGCGCCTGACGAGACGAGGATGATGCAAATCCTGCATGCGATAGCCGTGTCCGCACCGCTGGTCGCGGCCTGAAGAATCCTGTCGATGCGCTCGACCCGGGGTCAGCGCTCGATGGTGTAGAGAAAATCCGCGCCCTGGTGCTCGCCGCTCTCCGCTTCGAGCTGCCATTTTTCGGTTATCTGGTAGCGCAGGTTCAGCGTATTGATCGATTCGATCAGGCCGACGCCATAGCTGACGTATAGCCTCGGGGAAAGGTAGCGTCCCACCACCAGCGAGGCCTGGTCGCCC
>JAOTUD010000136.1 GCA_029864065.1 Gammaproteobacteria bacterium
CATACTGATGGACGGCGCGCTGGGCACCGAGCTCGAGCGGCGCGGCGTTCCCTTCGAAGGCGCGGGCTGGAGCGCGCTCGCGCTACGCGATCACGGCGATATCGTGCGCCAGACGCACGAGGATTACCTACGCGCCGGGGCGAGGCTGCACATCGTCAACAGTTTCGCGCTGGCGCGGCACGTGCTCGAACCGCTCGGTCTTGGCGGTGAATTCGAGACGCTGAATCGACGAGCCGTCGCGCTGTTTGATGACGCCGTGGCGCAATCCGGGGTCGAGCGCGATGCCCTGTGGGCGGCGGGTTCGTTGTCGACTTTTGCGGCCAATTCCGATCGAACGCTGCTGCCCCGTGGCGACGCGCTGACGTCGAATTACCGCGACCAGGCCCGCGTTCTGCTCGATGCCGGGGTCGATCTGTTCGCCCTGGAAATGCTGTTCGACAAGGCGGTCAGCCTGTCGATGCTCGAGGCGGTGCGGGGATTCGGCGTGCCGATCATACTGGGATTCACCTGCTCCTGGGGCCAGGACCGGGGCGCCAGGGTCACGACGGCGCAAGGAATGGGCAGCCCGGCGTCGCCGTTTGACGAGGTTTTACCAACGGTTATCGACGCCATAGAATCGGAGGACGTCATCCTGTCGATCATGCATAGCGCGGCCGATGTCATCGATGAGGCCCTGGAAATTTTGCGGCGTTACTGGGACGGTCCGGTAGCGATTTACCCCAATTCGGGGCATTTCATCGATCTGCGGATGCAGTTCGACAGCGTTTGCAGCGTTGCGGAGTTTCAGCAATCGGCGCGTCGCTGGATCGATTCAGGGGCCCGGATCGTCGGCGGATGTTGCGGCATCGGGCCCGCGCATATCCGCGGCCTGAACCTCGAGTCGGTTAGCTGAATTTCCCATCCCGATACGACAATCGTGATTCAGGTCAATAGCGATGGCCCGATTGCATGATTTACTGCGACCGTTTTCAGTAAACGAGTGAAGTGACCGGTGCTATCAAAACCTGAAAAACCTGGACTGGCTCGCACCATGGCGGCAACGCTGTTTTTATTCGCAATCCCTGGATTGGCCTTGCTCAATAGTTGCGCACAGGTGCGCAAGGTGACTTACCCGAGCGATTTTGTCTACCTCGAGAAAAAACAGGTCAAAAGCCAGATGGCGTTGCTCGGTTTTTACATGCGGCAGCTCGATTCGATACTGCTCGACGAAAACGCCGTCAGCAGCGAGCAACAGGCGCAGATCGTCAGCCTGCTGAACAAGATCAGCGACAGCGCCAGTTCGCTTGGAGCCGGTAATGTTAGCACCAATCACCTGGTCATCGACGACCATATCGACGAGTTTATCTCTGACGTCAATACGGCATTACGCGACGCCAGCGCGGATCCGCCCAATTATTTCGCGCTCGGCCGGCTCTCCGGCAGTTGCGTCGGATGCCATAAATACCGTTGACTGCAATAACGTGGCGACCGCGGCAGACAAAGTTACCAGCCTGGGCGTAATAAATCCGGGCACAGTGGCCAGAAATGTCGTAAAGGCCGTTATCGATATTCCAGCATTGACCCTGTGGATGCTAGGCGATAATTTCGATTTGTTGATCAGCGAGGTTGAATGGAGATGCTAAGGCTGCCGCTCGCCCGACTATTCTGCGCCCTGTTCGTGGCGCTGACGTTTTCGATACTATCGGCCAGGGCGGCCCCTCCCGAGGGATACGATTTCCTGTCCCTTACCGAGGCCACGCAACTGGCGAGCGCCGAGCGCAAGCCGATGCTACTGTATTTCGGACGCTACGGCTGCAGCACCTGCCGCAAGATGCACGCCGAAGTGTTCTCGGACGCGATGATCAGTCAAATATACAACACTGATTTCGTGCTTGCCTACGTCGATACCGAGAGCGGCAACCGGATTCGGCTGGCCAACGGCGAACGCACCACCGAAATGCAGTTTGCCGCGCGCAGCCGCATTATCGGTACGCCCACATTCGTTTACTTTTCCCCGGAGCAAAAGCCGCTGTTCAAGAAGGCCGGTTTTCAGAGCGTCGAGCAAATGGCCAGGTACCGCGATTTTATCGTCGAGGGCCATTACAAGTCTCTGCCGCTGCAAGAGTACCTGGCCGGTCGATGAAACCCGCGGCAGTCGCGCTATGCCTGGGGCTCGCCGTGCCCGGGGCGCAGGCAGCGGGCAAGTGGTCATTCGGCGCCGGCATCGCGGTGACCGATGCGCCCGCAAACGGCGTCTACCATCACCTGGATGGCGCTGGCCGCAGGCATATTGCGGTATCGGCACAAACGGTGGCGGTGGTCTGGGAAGACAACCGCAGCGCTGACCCGCAGGTCTACGTCGCGCGCAAAACCGGGCAGCAAAAACGATTCTCCCCCGCGCTGCCGGTGAGTAGCGGCAGCGCGGCCTTCGAACCCGCGATAACGGCCCTGCCCGGCGATCGTTTCGTCATCGCCTGGGAGCAGGACGGGGCCCTTCATGCCCGGGTGCTGGATGGCAACGGGCTCGGGGCGCCGCTCAAACTGGGCGCTGAAAACGCCAGCCACGCCACGGTTGCGTCAATCGGCGAGCGCATTTTCGCCGCCTGGCGCGAACGGCAGGGTCGAACCTGGTTTGTCAGGGTCGCCGCGCTGCGAATTGCCGACGCCAATCGATTGCAGGTGGAATCGGTTACCGGGGTCGAATCCGCGGGAGTGCAAACCGAGGTGCTGTTTCCGGCCGTCGCGGTCAATTCCGCCGGACTCTGTATTGCCTGGGAGGACCGCAGGGCCGGCCACACCCGCCTGCTGTACAGCCACTCGCCCGACGGCGCGACAGATTTCGGCGATCCCGAACACCTCAACGAATTTTTCTCGAACCGAAACCAGTACGACCAGGGCAACGGCGTGACCCGGGTTTCGATGGCGTCGTTTGCACGCGATGAAATCGTCGCCGCCTGGATGGACAAGCGGCGCGGCGGCAGCGGCTACGGCATTTTCGCCGCGCTCGGATCCGCCGGCGGCGCAGTCTTCGGCCCCAACGAAAAGGTCCACGGCGCGCAGGGTGACGATCAACCCCACTACAACCCGGCGACGGCGGGTAATCCGGCCGGTGATTTTGCCGTCGCCTGGGACGATTTCAGAAGTGGGGATTCCGATATCTGGATCAGCACTTACGACGAAGACGACGAATGGGGACCGGATTTTACAGCGCCGCCTGCGCACGGTGCCGGCGAGCAGTCTCACCCGGCTATTGCACTCGATAACGAGGGCGCCCTGCACCTGCTATGGATCGAGCGTAGCGAGCCGAATGCCCCGAGCCGGCTGTGGTACAGCGTCGGAACGCCGCAATAGACTCGCACCCGGGGCGGCGCAAACCGTCCCTGGAAAGGCCAGGCATTCCTCGCTGCTCAGTAAAATCGCGGATGGCGGTGATAGGGCCAGGGAGGATAAAACCACGGGTCGTAATACCACCAGGGCGGCGGGTAATAACCGGGTGGAGGCGATTCCGCCACCGGCTTCCACAAGAAAGAACCCTCTACCTTGACGACCGGAAACAGGTAATCGAAGTCGCCGATGGGCCGGCTGATCTTGCCGTCGATCGTGCCGACCACCGTCAACGGCCGCCCGACCGTGTATACCACCGGGTCGACAAACTTGTCGAAACTGGCGATGAATCGACCGTCGCTCCTGCCATCGTAACCGGGCCTGCCGTTGTCGCGCAGTTTCTGGCGCACGATTTCAACCCAGGTCTGGTCGGCCCTGTTTTCGACCTTGCTGATCACGCCACCCCAGCGCACCTCGGCCCCGAGATAACGATCGATATCGAGCCGCACCAGCGTCAATGACAGATCCTGTGCCGGAATTCGGCTAATGGCCTCCGGCGGTTTGCTCGCGCAACCGGCAACAATAGCCGCCAGCGTGATCAGTAATATTTTTCCCATGGCTCTTTAGTTACCTGCCTGCTGAATAAGTTCGACATTACTCCTCATACCTTGATGCCAGCCAGCCGAAAAAGCATTGATCTCTATCAAATAGCGGTGGCATGCCGGCAGCGGTGAAGCCAATCGACGCGTCGCGAGCGCAGCGTCGCCGCCGACATGCCGGGGATCAACGCCCCGATTTACGCCATTTTTTACCGATTTTATCGCCGCGGGACCTATTGTGATTCGGGTTGCACCTGATGAATTCGCAGATCCAGCGGCCGCGACGTGTCGAGGTGAATATCGCGTTGCGGAAAAGCGATCACGATTCCGGACGCTTCGAACTTGCCATTGATTGCCACGTTCAGCTCGCTCTGGGTTTGCAGGCGATAATCCATCGACTCGATATAACAACGTAGCATGATATTGAGCGCGTTATCGCCAAAATTTTCGAAAGTCACCAGCGGCTCGGGATCGTCAAGCACGCGTTCGTTCTCCCGGGCGGCCTCGCTTACCAGCTTCAGGGCCAGGCCGACATCGCTGCCATACGCGATGCCCACCGGAATAACGATACGCGCCATAGGGTCCGATAGCGTCCAGTTCAGTAGGCGCCCGGTAATAAACTCCTTGTTCGGCACCACGAGTTCTTTTTGATCCCAGTTGCGGATGGTCGTGGAACGGATACGAATTCGCGTCACCACGCCAGAGGTGTCGCCGACGGTGACGACATCACCGATCCGGATCGGGCGTTCGAACAAAAGGATCAGGCCGCTAATGAAGTTCGCGACGATTTCCTGCAGACCAAAACCGATACCTACGCCAAGCGCCGCTATCAGCCACTGGATCTCGCCCCAGCTGCCGCCGAGAATACCGAATACCAGCACGATGCCGATCGCGACGATCGAATACTGCGTCAGGGTTGAAATGGCGTAGCGCCCGCCGGCGGTGATATTGAGTCGCGACAGCAGCAGGATTTCCATCAATGCCGGTAAACGGCGTGCCGCAGCAATCACCATTACGATAATTACCATGCCTAGAATTGCATCGCTCAGAGTGACTGGCACCAGATTTTCGATGCCCCCAGCCGATGAGGTGTAGCTCCACAGCGAGACCTCGTCGAGAATTTGGAAGGCTGGCAGCACGTCGGCCCAGATGAGCCACAAACCGAGCAATGCGACCACCGCCAGGGCGGTGCTGATCAGCTTCTTGGTGTCTTCGCTGAGCGCGACATAGTCAACTTCGGGTACGTCGAAAGCCAGCCCGGCAATCTCGGCGGCCGTGGCGTCTCCATGCGCTTTCGTCTCTCTGGCGGCGCGTTGCGCCCTATGCCTTTCCAGCGCGTCCTTGAACACCAGCCTGCGCTCGGTCAGCAACACCCAGCGCGATACCAGTTGGTGGATCAGAATGATCGCGACCAGCAGCCATACCGTGTCGACCAGGCGCGCGCCGAACTGCGCCGCGGTGTAAACATAGCCGACCGTCGCAAGCACCGCCAGCATCATCGGCAGGGCGAGGCCGAGCGTCAGCCACAGATAACGAAACCAGGAGAGTAGACTGCCCGGGCTGGCGGCATAATATTCGCCCAACACACCGCGCCGCGGCGCGAGAATGCGACCGAAGAAACCTGCCAGCGAAATCATCACAATGACGAAGGACAGCCGACTCAGGCCGCCGGCCAACGCCGCGGGGTCGTAGGTCACCGATGCAATCAGAATAAACGCGGTCGGCAGAAATACCGACATCAGGCGTCGCGTTTCCTGTCGCAGCCTGGCGGCCGTTCGCGGATTCCACCCGAAATGGTTGATCGCAAGTCCCCCGGGCTCACAGAAAATTCGAAATGCGACGAAGTAAAAGAAATACAGTGCGATACCGGTCAGCGCGGCCCCGATCGCGGGCACGAACTGGCCGGTCCAGACGGCCGCCCGGGAAAGCTGCGCCTGGATATCGAGCGACTCCACGCTATTAAAATACCGCAAATGCAGACCCAGCACCGAAAACAGGATCGGCCATGGCAAGGCAAGCACCAGGGTTAATATCAGCGCCCTGAGCGTCGCTATGTAACGATCATGGCGCAACTGTCCAACGTTGCGGCCGCTGCGATGCAGCGATGCGCGCAGCTTTCCCGTCTTCCTGATCAACCAGGCGAACAGCGTAAGCCCGAGCAGTAGAACCCAGGGAAACGAGTCCGGCAACACCAGCGCACCGCCCAACTCGAGCCAGTGCGCAGGGGAAATGAAAATTCCGACGCTCTGGGCGATCGACCTGAACGTTTCCCATGACGGCGGTTCGCCGGTGCGAACCCATAGCAGGCGCTCGTCGAGAAAGTCGTTATAGGCGTTTACTACCTCGGCCAGCTGCCGCTGCGCAAAGTCGAGCTCGCCGAGCGCCTGCAGGTAGGTATCGTCGGCCGCGATCGCCTTGTCGAGCAGGTCGCGGCGCAGTTCGGCGAGGTTTCTCACCTCCTCTCGCAGCAGCGCCCGCCAGGTTTCCGATAGCGGCGCCAACAGGTCATCGACGTAAAGCTTGATATCCCGCAAACGATGCCGTTCCTGCTGATGGCGAATCTGGCGCAGGCTGGATTCGATGACGAATTGGCGACGGCGCTCCTGGGCGGCCTTGAAATCGCTGGAATCCGGCAGCCCGCGTCGCTGTTCCAGCAACACCTGGCCGAGCGCTTCGCTCAATCCGGCGATTTCGAGTTTCTGGCGCGCCAGTCGAAAGTTTTCGGAGGTACGCTTGGCCTGACTGGCGGCGAGGTTTTTCTCTTCGTTTATTTGTTCCAGCGCGGCGGCGAGCTCGTTCAATTCTTCACCGAGCAGGGTATTCTGCTGCGCGATATCCTGCACCAGCGAGTGCTTGCCGAAAGTCTGCCGTTCCGTTTCCTCGGCCGCCTGTTTTGCCATTTCCGCCTCGCTGCGGCGACGTTCGGCGACCAGCGATTCAAGCAACTCGACATATTGCAGCTGGCGGTTCAGCTCGAGCGCCGCCTTGTCGCGCCGGGCACCCAGCAGTTCGATCCGCATCGGCTGGCTGAAGAGCTCCTGGTTTAGCATTTCGATTTCGGCGCTAACGGCACGCGCCTCGTGCTCCAGCGCCCAGCGTCGCGCCTCAGTCAGGCGCTGCGGCTGCCCTTCCGGGGTCGGCAACTGCAGTTCATCGGTGATCTCGGCCTGGCGCTTGCTGGCTTCGTCGAGCCGTTCACGTACCAGTTGTGAGCGCTGCGTTTGCGTACCCA
>JAOTUD010000137.1 GCA_029864065.1 Gammaproteobacteria bacterium
GTGGATGAACCCGGCTGCCTACGGTGCTTACATGAATCCGGCCACCTATATGAACATGATGAATCCGATGGCGTACATGCAGTTCATGAACCCGAACACCTATATGCAGCCGATGAATCCGGCTAATTACCAGGTTTTTATGGATCCGAACACCTACATGTCATGGATGAATCCCAACGCATATATACCCGGGGGCGCCACCAGCGCCAGCTATGCAAACCCGAATGCAGGCTTCAACTGGTTCGATCCGAACGCGTGGACGAGCATGATGGGGCAGCAGGCCCAGGCACAACCGCAGCAACCCCAGGCGCAACCGCAACAACCCCAGCAGCAGTAACGTAGTTATTGAAAAGCGAATGCAAAAATGGGAAGCTGGACGCCTGACTTTGGTTACCTTCAATGATGGCACGAAAGCTTCTCGCATTCGCATTTCTGCTCTCGGTCTCGCCGGCGCTGCTGCAGGCCTCGACACCGAGGGATCCCTACCGGTTCTTCTTCGAACAGTCCCTTGGTGACCTGACCGAGGAGCTCGAAATCGCTCGCGAGGCAGGAAAACAAGGGGTATTCCTGTTTTTCGAAATGGATGAATGCCCGTTCTGTCACCGCATGAAACAAACGGTACTCAACCAACCCGAAGTTCAGGCCTACTTCCGCTCGCACTTTCACTCCCTGGCAATTGATATCGAGGGTGATATCGAGCTGATCGATTTCACCGGGCTCGACACCACGCAGAAAGAATTTTCCCGCAAAAACCGGGTACGGGCAACGCCGATGCTGGCGTTTTACGATCTCGATGGCAAGCAGATTTTCAAATACGTCGGCGCGACCTCCGGGATACAGGAATTCATGTGGATGGGCGAATTTATCGTCGACAAGGTATACCTGCAAAAGGATGACTCGGGGCGCAATATCCGATTCACCCGGTTCAAGAATATGAAAAAGAACAAAACGCTTTAACAGGGCGTTGAACATAACAACGACCCTGTCCCGCGACAGGGATATCCTGGCCTGGTAGTGAACCGCATAGCGATGTTGAACGATTTGACTCGATGGTTGACCATATTGTTGCTCACGCTGCTTTCGTGCACTGCGCTCGGCGACGAGGTCTTGCCCGAGCCACTGACGCTCGCCGCCGCGCTCGCCACCGCGCAAAATCCGGCGCATTACGAACTCGTCGAAATCGAACAGCGTCTGCAGGCGCTGCGCGCCGAACTCGGGATCGAGAGAGGCAACTATGGCTTCAGCCTGGACCTGAGAGGCCAGTTAAGCGAGGTGGGCCCGTCCGATTTCGCCCCGGATACCGAGTCCAATGACAGCGCCGCGAGCCTGGTGCTGTCTAAACCGCTCTACGATTTCGGGCTGCAGGGCGCGCGCGAAAAAGTCCTGGCCCTGCAACTCGAAACGCTCGAGTACCAGCAACGGCTGCTGATCGAACAGCGTCGCCTGTCCATTCTGCAAAAGTACTTCGCGGTGCTCAACGCCGATAATAATTTTATTTCCGAAAACGAGGCGCTGGCGATCGACTTCAACCGCTGGGACCGCGCCCTGCAAAGGCAGGAGCTGGGCCAGGTCGCCGAAATCGAGGTCCTGCGCCTGCAGTCGATTTTCGAAGTGACGCGGCAGAAACGACAGCTGGCGCAACAGCAACAGCGCCTGACCCGGGCCAGGCTCGCCGAGGCCATGGGCTATCCGCGACAGCCGCCCTCGGACCTGGAAATTCCGCAGATCGATAGCGAACGCACTCTACCCTCCGAGTTGGGGCCTGTTGTCGACCGGGCCCTCTCCCACAGCCTCGAGGCGCAGCTGGCGGCGGCCAAAATCATGGCAACCCAGGCGGCCATCGGCATCGCCGATGCGAATGACAATCCCAGCCTGGATTTCGAAGTCGAGGTATCCAGCTACGCGCGCGACAGCCGGCTGCGCGACGACTGGCGCGTCAGCCTGTTGTTCGAGATACCGCTGATTTCGGGCTCGGCGGCGCCGAGAGTCGAGCTGGCGACGGCACTGCACGGCCAGGCGCTGGCCAATCAGCAGCAGATGCATTCGCAACTACGCCTGGAAGTGCTGCAATTGTGGGAGGAGATCCAGCAACTACGACTCGAAATCGACGGCAGAAATATCGAGCGCAGCTACCGTGAAAGCTACCTCGATCGCAGCCGCGCGGAATACGAGCTCGAGTTCAAAACCGATCTCGGCGATTCCATGGCGCTTTACTCGCGCAGCAATACCGAGCGCCTGCAGGCAATCTACGCCTACGAACTGGCCTACCAGCGGCTGGCCGCGCTGGTGGGCGACGATTTTTTGAACCAGGCCGCTTCATCTCAATGACCGGAGATTAACATGCGTTTCCTGCTGACCATTTGCCTTATCATCGGATCGACCGGGGCGCTTGCCATCGACCTCGACGGCCATACCGATTTCGCCAGGCGTCTCGAGCTGAATAGCGGCGTCAGCGCCCGCGTCGAAGCGATCGCCGTGACCGTCGGTCAACAGGTGGCTAAGGGCGACCTTTTGCTGAACCTGGACACGACCCGGTTGCAGGCCGATGTCGACCTGGCACGAGCGCGGGCCGACGCGCTGGCGCCGATGGTCGAAAGAATGCTGACCGAACTCGAAAAGGCGCAGGAGCTGTTCGATCGCGATTCGCTCGCGATGGTGGAACTGCAGAACGCGGAACAGGATCACGCGATGGCCGATTCCAGGCTGCGGGCAGCCCAGGCGAAGCTGGTCCGTGCCGAATATCGGCTTTCCCAGTCCGAGATCAGATCGCCGATCGACGGCATCGTACTCGAAATTTCGACCTTTCCCGGGCATTACGTCAATACAGGGGTAGACAACCAGACGCTAGTCATCGTCGCGGATAATAAATACATGCGTGCGGAAGCCCTGTTGCCGCTGGAATCCTGGAGCAACTCGCTGCTGAAGCGGACCGCCAGCGTTAGCTTTCGGAATCAGCGTTTCGACGGCAAAGTGGTTGAAATCGGCCACCAGGTTACCGTCGGAAGCAACAATCATCCTTCGATAACCCTGATCGTGGAAATCAGGACCGATGGCAAGTTACCTGCCGCGCTCCCGGTTAAAATAACCGTTGCAGACGAATAGCGCCCAGTTGATTTGAATCAAGGGGTGGACCTGGCGCAGGGATCATAGTTACTATAGTTTTTTCAGGAGCGGAATTTAATTCTGCTAACCGATAAACGGGAGAAGATTTAACATGTATAAAACAATTCTGGTACCCATCGATATGTCGCACATTGCCGAGGGCAAGGCGATTATAGATGTCGCCGCAACGCATGTCGGCAAGGGTACAAAAATCATTCTGCTCAACGTCATCGAGGAAATCCCCAATTGGGCAGCGGCCGAGATACCCGTCGATATCCTGGAGAATTCGCGGAAAGCCGTACACCAGGATCTGAAAGCAATCGCGACTGCCAGCGGCCTCAAGATGGATGTCGAAGTGCGCACCGGCCATTCCTACAACACGATCCTCGACGTTGCCGAGGAAAAAGACGCTGACCTGATTATCATCGCGTCGCACAAGCCCGGCCTGCAGGATTATTTCCTCGGCTCGACAGCCTCGAAGGTTGTTCGCCACGCCAAATGCTCGGTGCTCGTGGTCCGCTAGACAAAGACCATCGTCGCCGAGGTAATTCTTTTTTGATGTCATCCCCGCGACCCTGATGTCATCCCCGCGACCCTGATGTCATCCCCGCGACCCTGATGTCATCCCCGCGAAAGCGGGGATCTTCAAGTATTCAGTAACCTAAATAAACTACCCGCGCTCGGTTACGTCCGATTTTCAATCGTGATATCACGCTATACGGCCGCATCGCGTTCCTTCCTGCAGGGACAAGGGTTAACAGAACCCCGAGCCCGATTTTTTATACTCCTCGCGCGGCGGCGCGAACACGTCGTAGATCAGGGCCCCATAGGGCCCGGCGGTAAAACCATGCTCGACCCCGCCGGGCGTACGCCAGAAGTCCCCCTCGCCTACCGGTACTTCCTCGCCGCCCTGCCGGCGCAGGCCCGAACCACGGAGGCATAGCCCCCACTGTTCCTGCGGATGGGAATGGATATCCCCTGATTTATTCGGTTCGATGCGCACGATCGAGATCATGGCCTCCTTGCCGGCAAAGACGCGAGTCGTCATGCCGTCGGCCAGTTGCCGGGCGATACCCTGGTCGAGCGCGTCGAGATTGAAAAAATTTTCTAGTTTGGACATATGCTTCCCCATTTACGGTAACGGATTCATTTCACGCCGACCAGAATAGCCAGTTTTCATTCGGTGCTCAACGAGTCGAGCGGAGCGAAGGGGATTGTGCGCAAAGCAGGCCCAGCAGGTAACGGGGGCTCAAAACAGCAAGTTTTTAAATAAATCAGCTTTCAGTTATTAGAAATCAGGCTGTCCGAATTCTCACTATCAAGATGCGCTAATACAAAGCGACATCGCACGGCTCGAAGATTTTCAGGTCCGTGGCAAGGATAGTAATTGCGCCACGCCGCGATATCTTAATTTATTGGTGTTAACACGGCAGTTAGCGAGAGCGGCCAGGTAATACCAGTTCATTGACCCCGCAAGTAGAGAAGGTGCGCCGAAACTTCGCTTCGACTGGATTTAAACCAACTCGTCACTTTCCTCGCTTCCCCTGTTTCACCAGCCTGAACCCTTATCAGGCATTCGCACATAATAATTTCCAAAACGGTCAGAAACGATTTGTTTCAGGGTGGAGATAACATTTGACAATTTAGTTTTTTGGGAATATATTCCCAAATTAGTTAAATGACTTTGCCCTCAATTAAATCTGTGGAGATACAAAATGAATGCGCAAAACATAATGGCCAGTGGTTTTAAAGGTCTGGTATCGACTGGCATGATCGCCATGCTGGTCGCCTGCGGCGGCGGCGGTGGCCGCAGCGATGATAACGCGGTAACTTCCGTACCCGTTGTTGCCCGGGGTGTCATCACCCAGTTAGGCAGTATCTGGGTAAACGGCGTCGAGTATGAGACACCGAATGGCAATTCCTATGCGAGCGATGACAGCATCAGTACCGTCGCCGATTACAAGGTCGGCCAGTTCGTCAGAATACGGGGCAGACGCAATGCCAACGGTATTTCAGGTATCGCCGATGAGGTTGAATACGAAGCGGAGATCGAGGGAGCAGCCGATGGGAATGGCGATATCAACGGCGTCGTTATCATGCGTACTCCGAATACCAACGCGCCTGGAATTCCAGATCCCCTGAGTAACGGAATCCGGTACGAAGTTTCCGGAATCTGGGTCAACGACACCACCATCGAAGCGACGTTCATCAAGGTAGACGACGATGGTGACGGCATCGATGAGATCAAGGGCTTTGTCCAGGCGGTGGTTCCAGGCATATCGCTCACCGTACATGGCGTTGTTTATAGCTATGGCGGTCCAACCGTTGTCTCGGCTGGCGACTTTGTCGAAGTTCACTTCACTGGCACGGTTGCTTCCATGGTCGAGTTCGAGGATGAATTTAACGACGACAACGAAGGTCAGGAAGTCGAATTCGAGGGTGCGGTAAACCTGGACCCTGTAGATCTCGCAACCTGTCCTGCCGGTGCCGATTTTCTGATCGACGCCACCTGCATCGACTGGGATTCGGTGCCCGCCAGCGGCTGGATGGATGGACTAGCGGATGAGTTGGATATGGTTTCGGGGATACGCGTCGAAGCGGAAGGCCACTTCAATGCGGCCGGTTTGTTAATCGCCGAAAAAATCAAGGGCCGTGGCAATCGGGTACGCGTCTCTGCAACCGTTGATGCAGGGAGTATTGGTGCAGGTACTTTTACCGTATTCGATAGCATCGTCGCTGTCACCACGCAAGCTGGCTTAACCGAGTACGATAACCTGGCGAATTTCAACGCAATCACCGACAATGCCGGCCTCGAAATCAGGGGTATCCGCACCGGACCAGGCTCGATGCTGGCACTGCGCATCAAGGCTGAATCGGTTGCCGCGGACAAGCACAAATTGCGTGCGGAAGTCGATGAAAATGGGGCGAATTCAGGCAACAGCACCATCACCGTGATGGGTGTCACCTCACAGGCCGGTTCAGGTACCGAACTGGAACTAAATGATGCCATTTTCACTGGAGGCCTCAACACATTCCTGGACTTGATCGACGATGACAATATCGTCAACACCACGAATGGCCCGCGCGACGTGGTCGAGATGCGCTTCGACATCACCACGGGTGACGGTTCTAGCGTCGACCCATATGCCGCAGACGAGATTGAAATCGAGGAAGAAGACGACTAGCAGCGAAGATATGGTCGGCGGCCTGCAGCGGCCGCCGACTCCTTCCCATAGATCTCCCATAGCTCTGGCCGTTAGCCGACATCCCCGCACCTGGTGCGGGATTTTTTATTGCGCGGGAAAATAATGACGACGCCTATCAACTGCTTAATATTTGTAGACTTAATTTTATACCCGGGCTTTTCTCTATAAAAAAACCCTCTTCTACAGATGTTTATATAAAAATTGGTGGAGAGAGGGATAGATTCGCCGCGTCATCCCGGAAACCGCGCAGCGGTTATCCGGGATCTTGTAATGAGCCGACGATGACAGGCCTCAGTTTCGCTTTTCGCTGTAAAATTCGCCTGCCAGCGTCCTCGGGGCCTCCGAGCCGGAATCCATTTTCGTAGGTACTCGCCTTCGATGTTTATCTAGCCGAGCGGAACGACTTCCAGTTTTCCAGCCTGATGAAAAACGGGCATATCGAACTGACCAAGGCCGCGGTTACGGCGGTTGCCATCGTCACGCCCGCGATCAAACAAGGCATGTTGTACGCTAATATGCTCGATATGCACCAACCTTCAAATGCTCTGCATCCCGCAGTAGTAGACTGGATTAGCGGTAACTACAACTACAAGATGGGTGTCGCCAGAGTGAAGAAGCTTGGAGAATCCAAGTACAAGAACGAATTCCGCAACATGTCATTCGCGCCTCGTAATATCGTTTATGTACCCATTCCTAGCACTCGCCGGGGCCGTTACCGCCCCGGTTTTTTTTTGGAAAAATCCCAATCATGGTCAGGCCTGGTATTTGCCAAGCCGCGGAAAGTGTCCCGAACCTGGCGTAACTAATCGTTGGCTTGCTG
>JAOTUD010000138.1 GCA_029864065.1 Gammaproteobacteria bacterium
TCCGCGCTCAATACGCTGAAATACACCTTCGCGTAGGCGAGATCCTTGCTGACCTGCACCTCGAGTATGCTGGGCGCTGCCAGGCGCGGGTCCTTGAGACCGCTCTGGATCAACCTGGCAAGCTCTCGCTGAATCTGTGATGCCAGCCGGTCGCTGCGCGCGTATTCCCTGGGCATCGCTCGCTCCGTTCGACTCAGTCGAGAGAACGCGCCACTTCGATGCGCTCGAATACTTCGATCTGGTCACCCGGCCTTACATCGGTGTAGTTCTTGACCGCGATACCGCACTCGGTACCCATGCGAACTTCCTCGACCGGATCCTTGAAACGGCGCAGCGACTCGAGTTCGCCCTCGTAGATGACGACGTTGTCGCGCAACACGCGAATCGGTTGCCCCTTGCGCACCACGCCCTCGACCACGATCGAGCCGGCAACGTCGCCAAACTTGGGCGACCGGAAAACGTCCTTGACCTCGGCCAGGCCGATGATTTTTTCCTGCGATTCCGGAGCGAGCATGCCGGACATCAGCGCCCTGACGTCGTCGATAATGTCGTAAATCACGCTGTAGTAGCGGATATCGACCCCGTAATCGCCGGCGATACGTTTTGCCGCCGCATCGGCGCGCACGTTGAAGCCGATCACGATGGCATTCGAGGCCGCGGCCAGGTTTATATCCGATTCGTTTATCCCGCCGACCGCGGTCGAAACCAGCTTGGCGCGCACTTCGTCGGTCGACAGTTTTTCCAGCGACTCGCGTATTGCTTCGGAACTACCCTGCACATCGGCCTTGACCAGCAGGTTGATTTCGGCGACCTCGCCCTCGGCCATAGCGTCGAACATACCCTGCAGTTTTGTCTTCTGTTGATCGGCCAGTTTGTTTTCGCGGATTTTTGCCTCGCGGGTGGCGGCAAATTCGCGCGCCCTGCGCTCGTTCTCGACAACGAATACCTCGTCCCCCGCGTTCGGGACGCCCGACAAACCGAGCACCTCTGCGGGCATCGACGGCCCCGCCGAATTTATGCTGCGAGCCGATTCGTCGTACATCGCACGAACCCGTCCGAATTGCGTGCCGGCGAGCAGCAACTGGCCCTGTTGCAGCAACCCGGACCGTACCAGCACGGTTGCGACCGGGCCACGCCCCTTGTCGAGCGAGGCCTCGATCACGATACCCTTGGCATTGCCCTTGTCGACCGACTTGAGTTCGAGAATTTCAGCCTGCAGCAGTATCGAGTCGAGCAGGTTGTCGACGCCTTCTCCGGTGACCGCCGAGACGTTGACGAAGATATTCTCGCCGCCCCATTCTTCCGGGATGACTTCCAGCGCGGCAAGCTCGTTCTTGACGCGATCCGGATCGGCATCTTCCTTGTCGATCTTGTTTACCGCGATGACGAGAGGCACACCGGCGGCCCTGGCGTGCTGGATCGCTTCCTTGGTTTGCGGCATGACGCCATCGTCGGCGGCGACGACCAGTACGACGATATCGGTAGCCTGGGCGCCGCGCGCGCGCATCGCCGAGAATGCGGCGTGTCCCGGCGTATCGAGAAACGTGATAATGCCCTTGTCGGTCTCCACATGGTAGGCGCCGATATGCTGGGTAATGCCGCCGGCTTCACCCGAAGTCACGCGTGAGTTGCGGATATAATCGAGCAACGAGGTTTTGCCATGATCGACATGGCCCATGATCGTAACCACCGGCGGGCGCGAAACCTTGTCTTCGCCTTCCTGTTCGGCACTGGCCTGCAATTCTTTCTCGAAATCGTCATCGCTTGCGGCCGTGACCACGTTATGGCCCATCTCCTCGACTACCAGCGTCGCGGTATCCCGGTCCAGGATTTCGTTGATCGTCGCCATGGTGCCCATTTGCATCAGCACCTTGATCACGTCTCCCGCCTTGATGGCCATGCGCTGCGCGAGTTCGGCCACGGTTATAGCCTCGGGTACCTCGACATTGCGCACCACCGGCGCGGTCGGTTTTTCGAACTGGTGCTGCCTGGTAATTTCATGGACCTGCTTCTGGCCCTTCTTGAACTTCTGCTTGCGGTTGGGCTGGTGCGCCGACTCCTTGACGTGCAGCTCCTTGCGGCCGTAACGGGTGTGCCTGTCCTCGTGTTTGCCGTGCTTGCCGGGTTTTTCCGCGGCGGCCGGCGGCGGGGCCGCGCTGGCCACTGCGGCCTGCTCGAGAGCCGTTCGCGCGGCTGCCTCGGCCGCTTCCGACGCTTCCGCCTCCGCTCGCTGCTGCTCGATCGCCTTTTGCGCGGCCTCGACTTCCTGCAGGCTCTTTTCGTAAGCCTTCTTCTCCGCCTGGGCACGGGCCTCCTCTTCCTCCGCTGCCCTGGCGGCCTCGGCCTGCGCCTGCGCGGCTTCCTCGGCTTGCCTGGCTTCCTCTACGGCCTGCCGATTCAACTGTTCTGCTTCCTCTTCGAAGGCGGCCTCCACTTCCTGCTGTGCCTTTGCTTCTTCCGCGACGACGTCGGCGCGGCGCACATAGGTGCGCTTCTTGCGCACCTCCACGTTGATGGTTTTTGTCGTCGTGTTGCGGCCCGAGGTGCCGGCCACCCGCAGCTCGCTCTTGCTCTTGCGGCGCAGGGTAATCTTCCTGGGGCCGCTGCTTTCTTCCTTGCCATGGCTGCTGCGTAAGGAATCCAGCAATTTCATCTTGTCGTCATCGGAAATGGGATCATCCGCGCCACTGACCTGAACGCCCGCGGTATTCAATTGATCCAGTAATTTCTCGACGCTGACGCCAATCACTTCCGAAAGTTGCTTAGCTGTTACATTTGCCATGATTACCTTTCCACATGCATGTTCTTGCCCAAAATCCTTACCAACCCTATTCGGCCTCTGCTTCCGCAAACCAGGGCTCGCGAGCCTTCATGATGAGCTTGCCCGCAAATTCGGCGTCGATGCCCTCGATTTCCTCGAGCTCGTCGGTCGACTGTTCGGCGAGTTCTTCCATCGTACAGATTCCGCGACGCGACAGCTTGTAGGCAAGCTCGCTGGTCATGTATTCCATGTTCAGCAAATCATCCTGCGGTTCACCAGCCTCGGCTGTTTCTTCGCGGGCGATCGCCATGGTAAGCAGCGCATCGCGCGCACGGCCACGCAGTTCTTGCACTATTTCTTCATCGAACTCTGCGATTTCGATAAGTTCAGATTCGGGAATATAGGCCACTTCGTCGATCGTAGTCAGGCCTTCCTGCACCAGGATGATCGCCACCTCCTCGTCTACATCGAGCTGGTTCATGAAATTTTCGACCAGCTGGCGAGATTCTCCCTCGGATTTCTCCTCAGCGGCGGCTTCGTCCATGACGTTCAATGTCCACCCCGTCAACTGGCTCGCCAGCTTGATGTTCTGGCCGCCACGGCCTATTGCCTGCGACAACTTGTCTTCGGGCACCGCGATATCCATCGAATGCGCTTCCTCGTCGATGACGATCGACGTGACTTCCGCCGGCGACATCGCATTGACCGCAAATTTCGCCGGGTTCTCGTCCCATAAAATGATGTCGACGCGCTCGCCGGCGAGTTCGTTGGAGACCGACTGCACGCGCGAACCGCGCATGCCGACGCAGGCGCCCACCGGATCCATACGCGGATCGTTACTCTTGACCGCAATCTTGGCGCGCATTCCAGGGTCGCGAGCGGCCGAAATAATCTCGATCAGATCCTGCCCGACTTCCGGAACCTCGAGCTTGAACAATTCGACCAGAAATTCGGACGCGGTGCGGCTGATGAACAACTGCGGACCGCGTACCTCGGAGGCAATCTTGTAGAGATAGCCGCGGATGCGGTCTCCCGGGCGCACCGATTCCCGCGGAATCATTTCTTCGCGAGGGATATAACCCTCGGCATTGTCGCCGAGATCCACGTAAACATTACCTCGCTCAACGCGTTTGACCTGGCCCATAACCAGCGAGCCTTCGCGGTCGGCATAGGCGTCTATTACCTTGCGGCGTTCGGCCTCGCGCACCTTTTGCACGATAACCTGTTTCGCGGTCTGCGCCGCGATGCGGCCGAATTCGACCGAGTCGATCTGTTCTTCGATAAAATCCCCGATCTGGATATCGGGCTGATCGATTTGCGCTGCCTCGAGAGTGATCTGGCGCAATGGCTCCTCGAGACCGTTTTCACCCGATTCGACCACTTCCCAACGACGGTAGGTGTCATAGTCCCCGGTCTTGCGGTCGATATCGACCCGCACCTCGATATCCTGCTGGTGTTTCTTGCGCGTTGCCGACGCCAGCGCCGCCTCGATCGCCTCGAAGATGATTTCGCGGTCCACGCCCTTTTCGTTGGAAACGGTATCCGCTACTAACAGAATTTCTTTATTGTCCATTGTCGTTACTCATAAAATAATCATCACCCCGATCGACCTCCATGCAAACCGGTTCGTTTCTAAATCTCGCCAACCAGGTTCGCCCTGGCGATATCGGCATAAGGTAAATCGAACTCTTCGCCATCTACCTTGATCCGCACCAGCCTGGAGTCGGCGACACCCTGCAGCTCGCCCCTGAAGTTTTTACGGCCTTCCAGGCCAACCGACAGCTTGATCCTGGCGTTCCTGCCGGCAAATCGCTCGAAATCGGACAGCTTGAACAGCGGGCGATCGATGCCGGGAGACGAAATCTCCAGGTCGTAGGCCTGCTTGATCGGTTCCTCGACATCGAGAATACCGCTGATCTGGTGGCTGATAGCCGCGCAGTCGTCGATGCTGACGCCTACGTCGCGATCGATGTAAACGCGCAGGGTACCGTGGCCGCTGCCTCCCAGAAACTCGACACCAACCAGCTCGTAACCCATCGAAACCACCACCGGTTCGAATAGCTGCGTCAAATCCCGCACAAACTACGCCTCCAAAAAAACCAATAAAAAAGGCCCTTATGGGCCTTTTAACTGACTACTGACTGCTGCTGGATCTGGATCCGTTTCAAGCCAGTTAAATTTGAACTTCTGTTACCAGCCTAATAAGGTTGGTAGCGGGGGCAGGATTTAACCGCGCCGCGCAGGTCTACGACCTTCGCCACCCTGCTTTTCCTGTACACCCTGCCAACCTGAAAGGTTGGTAGCGGGGGCAGGATTTGAACCTACGACCTTCGGGTTATGAGCCCGACGAGCTACCAAGCTGCTCCACCCCGCATCAGAGGCGCAGAATGATAGCTAGGTTAGACACAATTTACAAGGGGTTAGGGCCGGTAATCTAGCTGAATGCGAGAATGCAGTATGCCATCAGCCCGGACGGGAAGACTCCCAGCAGTATCAGGCTCAGGCTATTGGCGCCGAGCAGCAGCTTGACATCGAGCGCTTCCTTGATCGACGTGGTCTGTTCGGGCAGCGGCTGGTCGAAGTACATGACCTTGATCACGCGCAGGTAATAAAACAGCCCGATCACCGAGAACAGTACCGCTACCACCGCGAGCCAGGTCATATCCACCTGCACCACCGCCTGCAGCACGCTGAGCTTGGCGTAAAATCCGACGGTTGGCGGAACCCCGGCCATCGAGAACATCGCGATCGCAAGCAGCGCCGCGTACCAGGGATTGCTGTCGTTCAGCCCTGACAGGTCGCTGATGTTTTCGGCTTCGAATCCCTTGCGGTTCAGCACCAGCAACACGCCGAACGCGACCAACGCGGTGATCGAGTAGGTAATGGTGTAAAACATCGCCGAGGCGTAGCCGTTGGCGGTAGCCGCGAGGATACCGAGCAGGATGAAGCCGACATGGGAGATTGTCGAGTAGGCAAGCATGCGCTTGAAGTTGCTCTGCGCGATGGCGACGACGTTACCGAGCGCCATCGACGCGATCGCAAGCGCGGTCAGCATCTGCGACCAGTCGAGCTGCAAATCGCCGAGCCCGTCGACGAGCAGCCTTATCGCCATCGCAAAACCGGCGATCTTCGGCGCGGTGCCGATAAACAGCGTGACCGAGGTGGGCGAGCCCTGGTAAATGTCCGGCAGCCACATGTGGAACGGCACGGCGCCGAGCTTGAACGATAGCCCGACGACGATGAAAGTCAGCGCGAAGCCGAGCGCGACCGGGTGCAGCGACATCTGCTCGTTGACCGACGCCGATACCTCGTTGATATCGAGCGTGCCGGTAATGCCGTAGAAAATGGAGATACCGTAAAGCAGCAGTCCCGACGCCATCGCGCCGAGGACGAAGTATTTCATCGCCGATTCGGACGCGTTCAGCGAATTACGCTTGAACGCGATCATCGCGTACAGCGAAAGCGACAGCAATTCGAGCCCCAGGTAAACCAGCAGGAACGAATGCGCCGATATCATGACCATCATGCCGAGCGTAGCGAACAGCCCGAGCACGTAGTATTCGCCCTTGTAGATATCGTTGTCGACCAGGTAATCGCGTGAGTAGACGAACACCAGGATCGTCACCGCACAGGTCGCGACCTTGAGCACCACCGCGAGTTGATCGAGCACGAAAGAACCGCCGAAACTGGTCACCGACGTCACCGGCGCGACCAGCATTACCGCGGCAATTGTGAGCGCCAGCGTCGCCACCGACAGCAGCAACGTGAAACCGCGTTTTTCCTGCGGCAGGAACAGGTCAACCACCAGCACCAGGCAGGTCATGGCGAGCATGACCATCTCGGGCAACGCGGGAATCAGGTCAGGCTGGATGAACTCTGCGGTCATATCTTCGGATTCACAATGTGATTGAGCAGGTTATCGATGGTCGGGTGCATGACTTCCACCAGGGGATCGGGCCACAGGCCGAGCGCCAGTACCGCGAGCGCCAGGATCGCGAGAAACAGGAACTCGCGCCGGTTGATATCCTTGAGCGCGGCCACGTTGCTGTTTGCGACTTCGCCGTAGAGCACGCGCTTGACCATCCACAGCGTGTAAGCCGCACCGAGGATCAGCGTCAGGGCCGCGAGGAAGGCAATCCAGAAGCTGGCCTTGAAACTCGCCAGTATGACCATGAATTCACCGACGAAACCCGACGTACCCGGCAGGCCGGCATTAGCCATCGCGAAGAAAACCATGAACGCGGCAAATACCGGCATCGTATTCGCTACCCCGCCGTAATCCGCGATCTGGCGGCTATGCATGCGATCGTACATTACGCCGACACAGAGGAACAAAGCCCCCGAGATGAAGCCGTG
>JAOTUD010000139.1 GCA_029864065.1 Gammaproteobacteria bacterium
ACGAGCAAATCCCATTCCCCGGCGCGCGCCTGTTGTGCCTGTTCGGCGTGTCCGAGCAGGAATTCGAGACTGCATAAAACCAGTTGCTCAGAATGAAACGGGTTATCGCCGTCATCGACGTATTCCGGCTCGTGTTCCGGAGCGGCAACGCGCGCCGCGTCGAATATGCTGAACATCAGGTTGAAACGGCGCAGCATTTCGACCAGCCACTGGTGCACCAGCGATTCCGGAACGACGATCAATACTCGCCGCGCCCGCTCGAGCAGGAGCTGCTGGTGTAGAATCAGGCCCGCCTCGATGGTCTTGCCGAGACCGACCTCGTCGGCGAGCAGCACGCGCGGCGCGTAACGACGCGATACCTCGTGGGCGATATAAAGTTGGTGCGCGATCAGGCTGGTG
Organism: Gammaproteobacteria bacterium; assembly: GCA_029864065.1. Classification (GTDB taxonomy): domain Bacteria; phylum Pseudomonadota; class Gammaproteobacteria. Next base: position 400 of record JAOTUD010000139.1, read on the forward strand.
CGACAACCCGCGAGGCCGAACACGGCGGACTGCTGCAGCCGGTTGGCAATTTCGCGGGTCTGGCAGCGCAATCCGAACCATTTGTTACGATCGACCTGCGCATTCAGCAACCTCTCCGCGGGTTGATTCAGCTGCAGGAAATTGCTGAGACGGCCCTCGGGCAGGTCGACGGCATTGCCATGCTCGTCTTCACAGTGGTAGACGATCAAACCTGACGCCTCGCTCAGCTCGATGATCCTGAGGTTATCGCCGTCCTGCCTTTCCACCCAGTCGCCCTCGCGAAAGCGCACCCGCGTCAACGGGGCATCGGCACGCGCATAAATCCGGGTTTCCCCGGTGGCGGGGAATACGATGCTGACGGTACGGTGCTCGATCTCGATCACCATGCCGAGCCCCAGGTGGAGTTCGGCGGCGCTGATCCAGCGCTGGCCGATGACAAATTCCTGCATGACGTCGCCGCTTTGTAAAACGCGCGTGATTATAACAGGCGAGCCCGGGTTTCCCAGCATCGTTCGCCACCGCGGCGCTTGCAGTCGGTCGGCAAGTTGCACAGAATGCAAATATGATTTCACCCGACCCCAGCGGCTACTTCGTCACCGGTTCCGATACCGAAGTCGGCAAGACTTACATCGCCTGCCAGGTCGTCACCCAGCTGCGCGAGCGCGGTTTCGAGATCGAAACCCGCAAGCCGGCGGAATCGGGCTGCGAATTATCCGCGGACGGTAAGCTGCTGACCCACGACGCGGCCGCGCTACGGCGCGCCAACGGCGAGTGCGAAACCATCGATCGAATCGCGCCCTTCCGCTACCGCGCCGCGCTCGCGCCGCCGCGGGCCGCGCGCCTCGAACACCGGCAGCTGTACCTGCGCGATCTGGTCGACGCCTGTAGCCGCGATGACCCGGACCATGGCCTGATCGTCGAGGGCGCCGGCGGGTTTTACTCGCCGCTGGCCGAAGACGCTCTCAACGCCGACCTCGCCGGCGCCCTGCAACTGGCGGTGATCATCGTCGTCAACGATCGCATCGGCGCGGTAAACCAGGCGCTGATGGCGCTGCAGGCGGTAGAGAGCAGGCATTTGCGCGTCGCGGCGATCGTGCTGAACCAGCTAGCGCCTGGCAACGATGACGCGATGGATAATGCCGCCGACCTGTTACCCCATTGCAGCCATCCGCTGTTGCGCTGCGGTTATGGCGAGAAGCTGCCGCCGCTATTCGACTAGCCGATGCTGAAATCCCGTCTCGACCGCTTGCTCGCCCCGTGGGTATTCGTGCTGACCGGGATCCTGTTCAATATCCTGTCGGCGGTCATCACGCATTATTTCATCGGGCTCAATAACGACCAGATCAGCCTGCTGGATCGCGAAATCGGAAAAAAACAGGTGCTGATCGACAGCCTGTGGCAGTCGAAAACCGAGGTCGAACGCAAGAAGGAATTTTTCGTCCTGTTGCTGTCGTCGAAGCCGGATAATCCCTCGCTTGCGGAAACCTTTTATCACGACTACCTGCGGCAAGTGCTGGGCAACTACGGCTTGCAGGATTTCGAGACGCGCATGCAGCAGCACGATCCTACCGATCTCGAACTGCTCCTCGACCTGAGCAGCGCGGCGCAGGAATCGATTATCGCATCGATCAACAACACCTACTTCGAATCCCTGGAATTGCGCGACGCAAAAATGCCCCTCGAGGCCGACAATTCGCGGCTGTTCAGTATCGCCATTTTCCTGCAGGTCACCGGTCTGATCCTGGTACTGGCGCGCGATTTACGCAGGCGCTAACGGCGCATGCGCAAAGGCTACGCGGTTATCCTCGCCGGCTACGTCGGCTGGGGGCTGTTTCCGCTCTTCTGGGCGCTACTGACACACGTGCCCGCGCACGAGGTGTTGCTGCATCGCATGCTGTGGTCGGTACCGGTGCTACTGCTGCTGGTGCTGTCGAGCGAGCGCCGCCGACGCCAGGTCGGGGCCGCCTTCGGTTCGTGGCGGGAACTGAAATGGCTGGCCCTGTCGAGCCTGGTGATCTGCCTGAACTGGGGTATTTATATCTGGGCCGTCGCCAACCAGCGCGTGGTCGAGGCCAGCATGGGATATTTCCTGACGCCCCTGCTGAACGTCATGGCCGGGGTGTTCGTGTTCCACGAAAAACTGAGCCGGACCAACGTCGTCGCGATCCTGTTTGCCGCGGCCGGCGTCGCCTACTATGTCTTTACCACCGCGGCGATTCCGTGGATTGGCCTCGCGGTCGGCATAAGCTTTGCCGGGTACGGCCTGCTGCGCAAGCAAATGGCGACCAACGCGGTGCCCGGGCTGCTGGTGGAGATACTGCTGCTGTTGCCGTTTACGCTGGGTTTCATAATCTGGCTCCATTTCAGCGGTCAGGCGACGTTCATGAATTTCGATCTGAATACCGATTTGCTGCTGATCCTGGGCGGACCGGTTACCATCCTGCCGCTGGCGTTCTTCACCGCGGGCACGCGCATGCTGCCGATGACTACCGTCGGGATACTGTTTTACGTGACGCCGTCGCTGCAGTTCTTTTGCGGGATAATTCTGCTCGGGGAAGCCTTCACCTTCGACAAGCTGGTCGGTTTCGCCGGTATCTGGATCGGACTCGCGATATTCAGCTACGGCCTGCTGGCCGCCAGGAACTCCCGCCCCGCAGCCGTTACCTAGCCTGCCTGTTGCACGAAGGCGGCGCCTCTGCAGAGACCGTTGTTCCCTTCGTGCAACAGGCTAGGCGATGAAGTCCGGCATGTTGCCGACCTCGACGATTTTCATCGCGTTGGTGCCGCCGCCGGTTCCCATCAAATCACCCTTGGTGATGATGACCAGGTCGCCGTCGGCGATGGTGCCGCGCTTTTTCATCAGGTCGACCGCTTCCCGGTTGGCCTCGGCGTGGTTGGTGTGGATCGTCGGAAAGTAAACCGGGAACACGCCCCGGTACAGGTTGACCTTGCGGTTGGTCGATTGGTGCCGCGACAGCGCGTAAATCGGTATGCCCGAGCTGATGCGCGACATCCACAGGGCCGTCGACCCGGACTCGGTCAGCGACGCGATCGCGCGCACGTCCAAATGGTTGGCGGTATACATTGTCGCCATCGCGATGGCCTCGTCGACGCGCTCGAAAGTGTCGTCCAGCCGATGCCTCGACTTGATCGCGCGGCTGTGCTGCTCGGCATTCAGGCAGATATCGGACATCGCTAAAACCGTCAACGACGGGTAGCGGCCGGTCGCGGTTTCCGCGGACAGCATGACCGCATCGGTGCCGTCGAGTACCGCGTTGGCGACATCGAATACCTCGGCGCGGGTCGGAATCGGGTTGTCGCGCATCGATTCCATCATCTGCGTCGCGGTGATCACAACACAGTTGAGATCGCGCGCGCTACGAATAATCTCCTTCTGCACCGCGGGCAACTTGGCGTCGCCTATCTCGACGCCGAGATCGCCGCGCGCGATCATGATCGCCTCGGATACGGCGATGATTTCCTCGAGATTGTCGAGCGCCTCGGCGCGTTCGATCTTGGCAACCAGCCCGGCCGCGCATCCCTCCGCGTCGAGCAGCCTGCGCGCCTGCAACATGTCGGCGGCGTTGCGCGGAAACGAAACCGCGACGTAGTCGGCGTCGATCAGGGCCGCGGTTTTCAAATCGGCCTTGTCCTTCTCGGTCAGGACCTCGGCAGTCAATCCACCGCCCTTCAGGTTGATACCCTTGTTGTCGGAAAGTTCGCCGCCGACCTCGACCGTGCAGTTGATGCGCGCACCATCGACGCTATCGACTCGCAACACGATGCGCCCGTCGTCGAGCATCAGAATATTGTCAGGCTGGACATCCTGCGGCAGTTTCTTGTAAGTGATGCCCACCCGTGTGCCGTCGCCGGTCCCGTCCGGACACTCGGTATCGAGGCAAAACCTGTCGCCGACCGCGAGTTCGATCATGCCGTCCCTGAACTTTTCGAGACGTATCTTGGGCCCCTGGAGATCGGCCAGTATCGCCAGGTGGCGGTTGTTTTCGAGGCCGATGCGCCGGATCTTTTCGGCGCGCGCCTTGTGCTCCTCGGGGACGCCGTGGGAAAAGTTCAGGCGCACGACATCGACCCCGGCCTTGATCAGGCTGTCGACCGCCTCGTCGGATTCGGTCGCAGGCCCGAGGGTCGCAACTATCTTGGTTCTACGTGGAACTGCCCGCATGGTCTGAATACCTCTGTTCCAGCATGGCCACCGCCGGTAATTTCTTTCCTTCCAGGAATTCGAGAAAAGCGCCGCCGCCGGTGGATATATAGGATACCTGCTTTCCTATCCCGTACTTGTCGACCGCGGCCAGCGTATCGCCGCCACCGGCAATCGAAAAGGCCGGGGAAGCGGCTATCGCCTGCGCTACAACGCGGGTGCCCTCACCGAACTGATCGAATTCGAACACGCCGAGTGGGCCGTTCCAGACGATGGTCGCCGCCTGCTGCAGGATGTCGGCGTAGCGCGCCGCGGTTTGCGGCCCGATATCGAGTATCATATCGTCGTCGGCGACCTCGGCGACCGGCTTCACCACCGCCGCGGCCTGCTCCGAAAACTCCTCGCCGCAAACCACGTCGGTCGGTATCGGGATCTCGCCGCCGCGCGCTTGCGCCTGCTCTACCAGTCGCTGCGCTTGCGCAACCAGGTCCGGCTCGTACAGAGACTTGCCGACATTGTATCCGGCGGCGGCGATAAACGTGTTGGCGATGCCGCCTCCCGGAATCAGCTGGTCGACGATGCCGGACAGCGTTTCGAGCACGGTCAGCTTGGTCGACACCTTGGAGCCGCCGACGATGGCGACCACCGGATGCTCCGGCTGCTGCAGGGCCTTGCCGAGCGCATCGAGTTCGGCCGCCAGCAACGGCCCGGCGCAGGCGATCGACGCAAACCGGCCCACGCCATGGGTCGAAGCCTGCGCCCGGTGCGCGGTGCCAAAGGCATCCATGACGTAAACATCGCACAGCGCGGCATACTGCCGCGACAAGCCCTCGTCGTCGGCGCCTTCGCCGCGGTTGAAGCGGACGTTCTCGAGCAGCAGCACGTCGCCATCGGCCATAGCCGGCGTCCGCTCGAGGTAATCGGTTACCAGCGGCACCGCCTGCCCCAGCGCGTCGCCCAGGTAATCGGCAACCGGCTGCAGCGAAAACTGCGCGTCGGGATGACCCTCCTCCGGCCGGCCGAGGTGGGACATGATCATCAGCCGCGCCCCGGCCTCGATGCAGTGCCGAATAGCCGGCAGCGACGCCTTGATACGCTGATCGCTGGTGACAACGCCGTTCTTGACTGGAACGTTCAGGTCCTGGCGGATCAATACCCGTTTGCCGGCCAGGTCGAGGCCGGTCATCTCAACTACTGGCATAACCCAGCTCAGGCCGAGATGACGCGCGCCATCTCGACAACCTTGCAGGAATACCCCCACTCGTTGTCGTACCAGGCGATCAGCTTGACGAAAGTATCGTCCATCTGGATCCCGGCTTCGGCGTCGAAGGTCGAAGTGCAGGACTCGCCGCGAAAATCGGTCGATACGACCTTGTCCTCGGTGTAGGCGAGCACGCCTTTCATGGGGCCCTCGGAGGCCGCTTTCATGGCGCCGCAGATATCTTCGTAGCTGGCCGGCTTTTGTAGTTCGACGGTCAGGTCCACCACCGACACGTTGGATGTCGGTACGCGAAACGCCATGCCGGTGAGCTTGCCGTTGAGTTGCGGCAACACCTTGCCAACCGCCTTGGCGGCGCCGGTCGAAGACGGGATGATGTTCTCCAGGATACCGCGTCCACCGCGCCAGTCCTTCATCGAGGGTCCATCGACCGTTTTCTGCGTCGCTGTCGCCGCGTGCACGGTGGTCATCAGGCCGCGCTTGAGGCCGAAATTATCGTCGATGACCTTGGCGATCGGCGCCAGGCAGTTGGTGGTGCAGGAGGCGTTCGAGATAATCGCCTCGCCGGCGTAACTGCCATCGTTGACGCCGAACACGAACATCGGCGTATCGTCCTTGGACGGCGCCGACATGATGACTTTCCGGGCACCCGCGTCGATGTGCTTTTGCGCGGTTTCCTTGGTCAGGAACAGGCCGGTCGATTCGACCACGACGTCGACATCGAGCTCACCCCATTTCAGTTCGGCCGGGTCCCGCTCCGCGCTCAGGCGAATGTTCCTGCCATTGACGATCAGGGTATTGCCATCGACGGCGACATCGCCCCTGAACTTGCCATGCACCGAGTCATGCTTGAGCATGTAGGCCAGGTATTCCGGCTCGAGCAGGTCGTTGATGCCGACGACTTCGACGTCGTTGAAGTCCTGGGCCGCGCGAAACACCATGCGCCCGATGCGACCAAACCCATTGATACCTAGACGTATTGCCATCTGTATTTCTCCCGTAAGTTGTTATTAATCAGAACCTGTAAGGCTGTTAACCGCTTCCACCACCTTGCCGACGGTGAAACCGAAGTAAGCAAATAATTCCTTGGCCGGCGCCGATTCGCCGAAGGTATCGATGCCGATCACGATACCGCCGCTGCCGACATATTTATGCCAGCCCGCGGTAACCGCGGCTTCGACCGCGATACGCGCGGTCACGCCAGGCGGCAGCACCGAGTCCCGGTACTCCTGCGACTGGCTGTCGAAAACCGTGGTGCTGGGCATCGAAACCACGCGCACATTACTGCCCTCGAGCGCCTCCGACTC
>JAOTUD010000140.1 GCA_029864065.1 Gammaproteobacteria bacterium
CGTAACGATTCTGCGGCGGCGATCAGGCCCTGGTTGTCGATACGGTCTTCAGCATCCAGCGCGAGGTCGTTGCCACTCTCGACCAGGCCGTCGTTGACCAGGCTCGCTACCCGCAAGCGGGTGTCGCCGCCGGCAATGATACGCCCGCCGCGCACCGCGGATTTCGGACCGTTCGCCAGGTAAACCACGGGCGCGAGCACGGTCTCGCCAGCTACCTCCATTGCCTCGAGCCAGACGATATCGCGGTTCAGGCGGTTTACCTGGTCACGGGTCAGCGCGATGCCGGGCGACAGTTCCAGTTCGCGCTGCGCGACGAGCGCGTTGTCCATCAGGTATTGAAACTGCTGGTTATCGCTCCGGATATCGGCGTCCAGGTAGCGCCGCCCCGTTTGCGCGTATACGCTGTCGCGAATCAGTTTGGCCTCGTAGAACCCGTCGCCGAGGCGCTTCAACGTGGCGCCCCCTGAAAAATCGAGCTGATCGAGCAGGTAGCCGCTGTTGACGAAGCCTGCAAGGTCGGCAAAGCGCGGATTGGTTTCGACCAGGTAGTGGCTGTCCGGCGCCGTCGATTTCACGAACAGGCCAAAATCATTCGCCGGCAAAAAGATACTCGCGGCGGAAAAGTCGGACGGATCGATTCCGTTTGCAGGCTCGTATGACCCATTCAGAATCCCCGAATTGACGGCCCGCCCGCCGATCTCGCCGGCGATGCCCCGTCCCGCCTGGGTCACCGTGTTGGTGCTGACGGTTTCGCTGCGCGCGAGCGGAATATAGTAACTGCTGCCCTGCGACGAATACCTGTCTTCGCTGGTCAATTTCCTGCGCGAGTGATTTGCCTGGGTGAAATACTGGTAATCGATGACGTTCTCGGTGACAGACGTGGCGATGTTGCGGTAGTCACCCGATATGGTGAAACCGATATCGCGCGCGGCCGCGGTCACCGAATCCTGGTTGACGAACTGGCCCACATCCAGGTTCAGATCCCTGCCGCTGTCCAGCAGGGCCGGCGTCGAGCTCGAGTGATCGAGCAGCCGCGTTTCGATCGCCAGAAACCTCGCCCACTGGTTACCGCTGATACTGCCCGCGTTCGCCTGGTAAAGCAGCGGCGCCTGCCAGGAGAGGCGGTTTAGCACTTCCCTCACCCAGCGATTGCGGGCCTCGTGATTATGCTTGGTATAACCCGAGCTGTAGGCGAGGTCTATCGTCATCGCGGCGCCAGGGCTGCCGACCTCGCGGCCGTGGCCGAGGACGTAAAAAATCAGTTCGTAGTCGAGGTGGGCCGCGCCGATATTGTCGAAACGCGCGGCATGGATGTCGATATCGCCCTGCAAGCTCTGGATCAGGCCCAGCTCATTGGTAATTTGCGCGGTTTGGTTGAGCAGTGGATCGGCCGCCAACACGAGGTTGTCGACGGTGAAAATCGAGGCGCCCGCATGGTTGCCGAGATCGTTCCGCACCAACAGCCGGGCATCCCGCGCGGAAAACAGGGTCGCGTCGTTGACCAGGGTGTCGGCGTTCAGCGTCAGGTCCGCGGCGGCGCTGATCAATCCATGGTTGCTGATGTCGATTGCGTTGAGATCGAGCGCGCCGGTGCTGATGATTTCGCCGCGGTTCGACAACTCCTCGGCCAGGATGTCGAGACTGCCGTGATCGTTCATCAATCCGTCTGCGCCGAGCCCCGCTACCAGGGTTGCGTCGTTGCCGACCCGCCTTGCCTGAATCGATATTGCACCGCTCGCCGCGATCATGCCCGATTCGATGGTGAGCGCCTTCTCGGTTGCGATAGCGACGTCGCCCGCCGCGAATACCGTACCGTCGCTGTCGATACCCTGCCCGGCCTGCAGCTCGATCTGTCCGCCCGCATCGATCCTGTGCAGGACCAGTCGGCCGTCGCTGGAAACCTGGATATCTCCGTTCGACGCCACGACTTCCGGGGGCAGGTTCATGCCGAGGCCTTTCTCGGTACCGACCAGCACGATCTTGTTGGCGTACATGCCGCCGAGCGCGGACGAATCGAGCAATACGCGACCGGATGAACCCTGACCGCGGCTGACGATCCTGCGGCCCGGGTAGTCGAGCTGGTTCCTGCCGAGCACGATGTCGAGGTCCCGCGCGTGCAGCTTTGCGTTCAGGTTCAGGAAATGGGTATAGATCGACGTCGCATCCTGCCGCCCGGTATCGAGCCCGGCACCGTCGATCGTGATGTCGCCGCCGCGCACGTTGAAGCCACCGAGTTCGCCGGCCCCATCGATCAATGGCACGCCGGTGGTCAGCGTCACCCGGGGCGCGTTGATGAAACCGGCGCCGTTGACCGAAATCCCGTTCGGGTTGGCGATAACCACGTCGGCGCCCTGCCCGGCCACCTCGGTATAACCGTTCAACACGCTACGGTTGGAACTGGTGACCTCGTTCAGGATCAGCCTGGCCGGTGCGTCGAGTCTCGAATTGCCGAAAATCTGCCCGCCGAGCTGAGTGCCTACGATATTCTGGGTGGCGTTGTTGAGGATTAGCCCGGGGCTGCCGACATCGAAGCGGCGGTAGCTGTTATGCGACAGGCCGCGGGCGTTGGGATTGGCGATGTTGACGACTGGAACGCCGTTTGGCGCGACACCGAGCAAAGTATCGGTCGCGCCGTCAACTTCAACGCCGGCGGCAAAGGCCCGCGTTGCCGACAATACGAGGCAAAAAACAAGAAACCGTCCCCTGCTTCCAACCTGGTTGTTTTTGTCGTGCCGATCCATCGACATTCACCTTTTACACCTGATGTGCTCTTCGACCGTGATGATGCTCACAGCGTTATTTCCCGGTTCAATGCAGTATGGCATCTAAAACCGAGGTCAAAAATTGCGCGCCAGTTAGTAACTTTTTGCTTTAATTGAGCTCCCTAACTATTTGTTTTTATTTATTATTTACAATCTACATTTTAATATTTCTGCGCTGTAACCCGAGCAAACCCAAAAGCGCGGTGACGAACAGCCAGACCGCGCCCGGCAGCGGAACTTCGGAAACCGACGGAATCGTGAGCGGACTTATATCACCGATGCTTTGTGTCAAATCTTCATCGAAGGTTAAGCCAAGCGTGTTGAAAGCGTCAGCGGTTCCCATAAAAGATCCCGCCGAGAGTTCGGCAAAAATCCCGAAAGACTCGCCGGCGCCAACACTGAACTCCAGCGTATCCTGTAATAACGGATTCGAGCCTCCATTAAAAAGATTGGAAAAGTTCAAATTGAATTCGTTTGGCGGCGTACCCCTCGGCAAACCCTCCGCTGTCCTGGAACCGCATAGATATATGCCATCGAACGTGAACTGACCGGGACTGCAAAAACCGTCGTTTATCATGAAACCCGGGCCACCGATAACGTAGATGTTGGACAACACGCTGGAGGTCCCTGCTGAGGACTGGTTTACCACCGAACTCGTTAACTCGATATCCAGAAAAATTGTCTGCGCGATGGCACTGGAAAACGTTTGATAGGACGCCGCATAGGCGTTGGTGCGATCGTCGTCGAAGGTCGCGTCGATTCCGGTGGACTGTGCTCTCAAGATCGGCAGGTAGGTAGAGAGTGGATCGAACATCGCCTCGGCTCTATAGGTGGAAAAGCTCACCGAAGCGAAAGAGGCGCCTTCGCCGCCATCTTCTTGAAAACTGCTGATTGGTTCCAGATCGCCACCCCGGGCAAAGGTCCCAAACGTGGAAACGGCTTGTACAGGCGTATAAGAAAACAGCAGGATGAAACTGCAGATTATGCTGCGGCCGAGTGTGGACATCGGTCAACTCCCTGGTATGCGTGCTACTTACGGCCTGATCTCTCTAATGTTTACAAGCCTTTATCGTTGTTGTCGTAGCGTTTTTGTTGTGCGCTTATTGTTTGCTTTGGGCTAAATGTACCTAAAAAAATCGCTCGTGGCCAATGGCATCTGCCGAATCGGGATTTTCCCGGCCCGGGAAATAAGGGAAATAAGGGGTCGGTGACAAATGCTTCTCATTTTCATTTGCGAGCGACTCTTGTGCTTACCTTCGCCCGGGTACAACTTCACCAGGGTCCGGCGCTAAGGACTTGAAAGGCATTGCCATCAAAGGCACAAAGCCCAGCCTGCCCGCATCGCGGTGTTCCCGCAGCCCGTAAACCAGGCCAGCATTGCCCCCGGCTTCAGCTGCCTCGGGATGTTTGCCCATGTAAGTGCCGAACATCCGGTCCCAGAACGAGAACAGGGTGCCGAGATTACTGTTAGCCGCGCGTTTATCCAGCGCGTGGTGCAGGTGATGCATCGACGGCGTCACCAGTACCCGTTTCAGGTAAAGATCGAGCCGCGGCGACAACTCCAGGTTGCTGTGGCTGAAAAAGTTGGCGAAGTACACCAGCAGCTGACGCAACAGGATCACCTCTACCGCGATGCCGAAAAACACGATCACGACGATGTTGAACAGCGAGTTCAATATGGCTTCCAGCGGGTGGAATCGGAAACCGGTGGTGACATCGATATCGAGGTCGCTGTGATGCACTCGATGAATGCGCCACAGCAAATCGAAACGGTGCATCAGCCAGTGGAAAACATACTGCTTGAGGTCCATGATCAGCAGACCCAGCAGCAATACCAGCGGTAGCCCCAGTTCGAATTGCATGAATAGCCCGAGACCGAGGTACTGCGCCGCCAGGGCCGAAACGACGGCAATCGCCGGCGCGCCGAGCCTGATTATCAGGACGTTGATCGCGGTCAGGCCGAGGTTGGTCAGCCAGCGGAAGCCGAGCGGGCTTTGCTGCCTCGTCATCGGCAGCAGCATTTCGGCGACCATGAACAGCACGAACATCGACACCACGATCACGAAGTAGTTGCCGCTCACGAAATCGATGATTTGCTCCGCAGTCATACCTGTCACGCCACCGCCCTACCAGAGCGACCAGTTGCCGGTCGCGAGGACGTATGCCGTCAGCAGCAGGTTGGTAAACCCGTGGGCGATCACGGCATCCATGATGCTGTTGCCCCGATACCGCACCAAGGTGTATACGAGTCCGGCCGCGATTCCCGCGAGCCACTCCGCATGCAGCAGCCCGAATAAAACCGACGACGCGATGAACGGGAGCCACGCGAATTCGATGCGCCCGGCAAGCATTACCTGCTGCCGCGCCAGCCTCGACAGCAGGTATCCCCTGAACAGCAATTCCTCGGCGAGCGGGACCGTGATCACGGCGCCCAGTGTTTTGAATAAAAGCCACGCAATCGCGGTCGCCTGTGAAGCACCCTGCAACCCTGACGCGAACACCTCGTTTTGCACCGGGTCCGCCGGCACCAGCGCAATCCAGAGCGCGAACGCGACCGCCCCGGCCAGCCAGGGTTCGATCCCGGTTTTAAACGTCGAAATCCCGTAAAGGCGCCAGCAGATGGCGATGGCAAGCCCGACGCCGATGACCCGCATCGGGTAAAACCAGTCGAAATCGGCGCTCATCGCGGACGTCAGGATGGTCGTCGCAAGCAGCACGATGAACGGCAACAGCGTCGCCATCGGCAGGTTCAGGCCCCTGACCGATGCCTTGCGTGCAACCGAAACGGTGCTGAAAAAAGGCGTTCGATAGGCGAGCGTCAGCGTCACGATGATGACGGCGATGAACGAGATCCAGCCCGCCTGGCTGTGAAATCCGCCGACCGCGACCGCCGGCGAGTAAGACGCACCGATCGCGATCAGCAGGGCGATTCTGACATTATTGAACAGCCAGATCGTCACGATCCCGATCGGAAACAGCAACAATGCTTGCGGAAATCGGAATTCCTTGCGAAAAATCGACAGGTAAAACCCGGTAAACATCGCCATCAGCGCCATGCCCTCGTAACCCGAGCATTGCGGCGCGATATTGACGACGAAAGTCATCGCGCCGAGTCGCTTCAAATCCGGATCGACGATAATGTCGGGGTAGATGAGGCCGAGTATCGCGGCCGATAGTCGAAACGTCAGGTCGCTGAGCGGCGTCCACAGCGACTGCGCGTAGAGCGTCAGCCACCAGGCAGCTATACCGACGATCACCGCGTAAGCGAATACCCTCGGCTCGGATACAACCAGCCTGCGCCAGAAATGCGCAGGCGCCACGCTGAGCAACCATAGCCCCCCGGTCGCAACCAGGGTGACCAGCCATGCCATGACCACGAAATCCGATATATCCGCAACCGCGATATTGGCGCCAAAAATTGCCGCGGTGCACCAGATGAACAACCCGTAGCTGCAGAGCTGTGTCGCGAGGATATATTGAAAGGGGTATTCGCCAGTCGATCGCTGCAGTGCATCGAGATAAGCCGGCAATCGCGGCCACAGGCCCAGCACCAGGAACACCAGCACCGCGACCAGCATTTTGGCGAACTGGCCGGCGTTCGACAGGAAGCCGAACCAGTACCCACCCTGCGCCAGCCCCGGCCGGTAGGCATCGAAAAAAAGGCTGACAGCAATCAGTTCGGCACACAGGACCAGCACCAGCGCGGCTGGTCGCATGAAACCGGGTTTTTGAGTCACTGCATCCATCGACGCAATTCGGTTAATTCAGTTGATCGAAGGACGCAGTATAACGAGAAGCTGCCAGGTAATTAGCAGCAAGGTAGATTTTGTGATGCTACGTTGTCTTACGGGCGATTCCCGGCTCCATCTGAACCAGGGAGAGCACGAATGCCCGGAACGAAATTACTTGCGAAAAAACTTTTCCCGCACCAACGCGACAAGACCCGCAATCAGGCCTATCGCAATGATGGCGCCCGAACCATCTATTTCTGGGACAATTACCTCACTCGCTGACACCTGTTGCGTCGCAAAAAACAAGGTTATCCCAGTTGTTATCACAGCATTTGTTTTGTTCATATCGCTTTCCCCCAACATCTGTCCAGATAATAAGCGCGCATTAATACCATTTTTCAATTTTTTATACATCATCCAAATGGGGTAAATTTACGATTAATCTCTCGACACTAAACTAGAATCGACATGAGAATTAGCTACTAATCCGTTGATTTTTAATTACTTACCAGTATCAGAGCTAAGCGCTATTTGTCTGACCCATTCGTTGGGAACCATATCGATCGTCA
>JAOTUD010000141.1 GCA_029864065.1 Gammaproteobacteria bacterium
TCGCCACTACGTCTCTATGCCGCGGCCATGTTCCCGGGCCTGCTGCTGGCCGGTTTGTACATGGTCTACGTGGTCGGGCGCGCGACTTTAAATCCGGGCCTGGCGCCAAAACCCAAGGAGGAAGAGGTGCCATCGTTTGGCAGGATAGCCTGGGAATTGACGACCTCGTTTATTCCGCTGGCGTTATTGATCATGAGCGTCCTCGGCGCCATTCTGATGGGCCTGGCGACGCCGGCCGAAGCGGCCGGCGTCGGTGCATTTGGCGGGCTCTTCCTGGCGGTGTGCTATCGCTCGCTTACCTGGGATCGCCTGAAACAGGCGGTTTACCTGACCGCTAAAACCTCGGCCATGGTGTGCTGGCTGTTCGTGGGTTCATGGACCTTCGCCTCGGTGTTCTCCTACCTCGGCGGTCACGAGCTAATCAACGAATGGGTACTTTCGCTGGAACTCGGTTCGGTTGGCTTCCTGATACTCGCGCAATCCATTATTTTCCTGCTGGGATGGCCGCTGGAGTGGACCGAGATTATCATTATTTTCGTGCCGATCTTCCTGCCGATGCTGGAAACTTTCAATGTCGATCCGCTGTTTTTCGGCATACTCGTCGCGTTGAACCTGCAGACCTCGTTCCTGACGCCACCGATGGCGATGGCCGCCTATTACCTGAAAGGCGTGGCGCCACCGCATATCCAGCTGATGGATATTTTTCGCGGCATCATGCCTTACCTCGCGATCATCATCTTCTCGATGATACTGCTGTATAACTTCCCCGGCATCGCGTTATGGTTACCGGTCTACCTGTTTGGACCCGGGTAGCCTTAATCCGAGGGCATGAGGCATGCCTAAATTCGACCCGGATGCGGCAAACCTGCTCGGCGCCTGCGCCGCGCGAGCCGCCATCGATCAGGGGCTGCTGAGCTCGCAGGAACTGGTCGAGGCCTGTTTCGCGCGTATCGACCTGCTCGAGGAATCGATCGGCGCCTGGGCCCACCTCGACCGGGACAAGGCGCTGCAGCAGGCGCGCTCGGCCGACAGATTTCGCATGCGCGGCCTGCCGATCGGTGCCCTGCACGGCCTGCCGGTGGGCATCAAGGACATCATCGATACCGCCGACTACCCCACCGAGCGCGGCACGGTCCTGCACCGGGGGCGCCAGCCGGAGCAGGACGCGACCCTGGTGGCGCTGCTGAAGGAAGCCGGCGCGATTATCCTCGGCAAGACCGTCAGCACCGAAATGGCGGTATTCGGGCCCGGCAAGACCCGCAATCCGCATAACCCCGAACATACCCCGGGCGGCTCGTCGAGCGGCTCGGCGGCAGCGGTTGCGGCGGCAATGGTGCCGCTCGCGGTCGGCACCCAGACCAACGGCTCTATCATCCGGCCGGCGTCTTACTGCGGGGTTTACGGTTTCAAACCGAGCTTCGCGCGTATCTCGCGTCACGGCGTGCTGCAACAATCGGCGCCGCTGGATACCATCGGCATGTTCGCGCGCGATCTCGACGACCTGGCCCTGATCGCCGACGTGCTGATGCGTTTCGACGCCCAGGACGCCGCGATGCGCCCGATTGCGCCGCCCTGCATCGCCAGCGTGATGCGACAGGAGGTCCCGATCGACCTGCATTTCGCATTCGTGCGCACCCCCGCCTGGGAACAGGTGGAGCAGGTCGCGAAGGACGGCATTCGCGAATTCATCGACGCGATCAACGAAAGCCACGGAGAAACCATCGATATCGTCGACCTGCCGGCCCCGTTCGCCGACCTTTACGAGGATCATCGCAAGGTCATGGAAGGCGACCTGGCACGCAGCTTCGCCGACGAATACGAACGCGGCAAGGCGGAGCTTAGCGAGGTGCTGCGCGAAATGCTCGAACGCGGACAGCAGGTTAGCGACAGCGAATACGACGCGGCACTCGCCCGCATGCATGATTACGGCGCCCTGCTCGACGAAATATTCGACGAGTACGATGCCATCCTGACACCATCGACGACGGGTCCGGCGCCGGCCGGGCTCGCAGCCACCGGCAGCCCGATCATGAACACGATCTGGACTTTCTGCGGTACGCCCGCGCTCAACATACCGTTGCTGCGGAGCCCCGAAGGGCTGCCGTTCGGCATCCAGGCGGTGGGCGCCAGGAACGAGGATGGGCGGTTGTTTCGCGCGGCGCGCTGGTTACTGGATATACTGAACGACTAATTTTACCTATACTAAACCGATTAATCCCGAGAAAAAGCCATGGATAACATTATTACCGGAGCAATTTCAGTCGCCATGTTTCTGGCGTTTACCGGCGGTCTCGCCGAATCGATCGGCGAACTCCCGTTTATTCTGATCGTTCTGGCCGTCGGCATCATGCTGTGCATTGATTTCTACGAGTCGGCCATGGAAGGATTGCGGGAAGAAAAGCAAAAGGAATCCGATCCGCCGGCATAAGCGGCCGGGCAAACAACCGTCAACTATCCCTCACCGGTTTACCCAAGGCCGCGCCGCGCGGACTCGTGCGAAAAATAGCATTTAAAAAGCATTAATCTAACGGTTAGCCAGGTCTGCCAGTAATTGTCGCGCATACCAGTAGGCAAACTTGCCGACGCTGGGCTCCAGCGCGCCGAAACGCCCTGGCTGCGCAAACCGTGAATTCAAACCGCGCTGCTGCTGCTCCAGAAACGGCAGGTCCTCGGCGAGCGCGGCGTCGATGCGATCGTAGTAATGAACCGCGCGTTGCTGGAAATCATCGAGCGCAATCGACGCGGACGGAAACACAATCGTCTGCACCACGTGGCAGCGGTCGGCAGCGAGCGGGAAAGCCTGGTACATCCACAGCGCATCCTGCGACGCGGCAAACGTCAGGTTGGGATAAATCCAGGTATAGCGGGTACCCCGCTGGAAGCGCCCCTGCAAACCGGCACCGACGGGCAAGGCCTGGTCCTGGTGTTGGGACAGCAGCGCGGCCGCGCCGTCGGTAGCGCCGAACTGCGTGGTGTAGGCGCCCTGCACCTCGTCAACCGGGTCGGGCTCCGGATAAAGCCAGTTGATCGAATCAGGGTGCACCGACGGCAAATGATAGTACTCGTTGAATACCTCGATGAAGGTTTTCCAGTTACAGTCGACGTCGAACTCGCGCAAGCGCGTAACGACCAGGTCGTCGAGCCTCCACTGCGCGTGCCGCTCCCCGAAATCTCCGAGCCAACTGTCGATATCGGGTGGCGTCTGCGCAAAGCTGGTAAACGCGAGACCCTGGCTGCAGGCAACCGGGAACTCGACCAGGCCGTGGTCGGCCGGGCTGAAATCTACGGCGTTTTCCATGCGCGGGTAAACCTTCAAAATACCGTCGAGGTCGTAGCTCCACCAGTGGAACGGGCACTTGATCTTGTTGCAGGTGCCGCTGCCGTCGAGCAGCGCGCTGCCCCGATGGCGGCATGAATTGGCGAAAACCTTCAGTTTGCCTTTGCCGTTGCGCACCACGATTACCGGCACGCCGCCGATGTCCATCGCCGTGTAATCGCCCGCGTTGCGCCAGCGGTCGGTAAACCCGAGGGCGACCCATCCTTGCTGAAACACCGCGCGCCGCTCCAGCGCGAGCAAACCGGCATCGGCGTAACAGGCCGGTGGGATACCGGCTGACCGATTGAAATCGGGCAATACCTGCTCGAGCTGCTGCTGCAACACCTCGCGCGAGACCAGATCTGGCTGTAACTGCACCTGGATTAATCCCGTCGATAGAATACCGCGAGTATCCCGATTAAAACTGGCCGGTGCAAATCAAATGTTTTAAAGTCGAGGCCCTTGCGAGCAAGGTCATTTGAACAGGCGCGAGCCTTATACCGGAGAAACAGTGCCGCTTAAAAACCTGGTTCCGACGCTGAACATTTCGGATATCGAGGCCAGCCTCGAATTCTACCGCGAGGCGCTTGGATTCGACGTGGTCAGCGACCCGGCTGCCGTCAGGGAATGGCGCTGGGCGACGATACGCTCAGGGTACACGGAACGGATGCTGTCCGAGGCGCGTCACGCGCCGCCTGCCGATAAGTCAACGGGTCCGCGTGACGACTCCGACTGGCCGGTTATTTTCTACTTTTATCCCGACGACGTCGTTGCCCTGTACGCACAGGTCATCGCGCAGGGCTTCGAGCCGAACCCGCTCGAGGCTACTTTTTACGGCATGCGGGAATTCAGCCTGACCGATCCGGACGGGCAATTGCTGAGCTTCGGGCAGGATTCGAAACGGCCTGGCTGACCAAAAATCGAGGGGGAGGGCGGCGTGCTGTCGGAGGTTAAAAAAAGCGGGGATGCGATCGAGTTCGAAACCGTCGAACGCTGCCACATACAGGAAGTCGCGAACGACCCGGGAGATGAATTGGTTTCGATCGCAAGGGCACGAGTCGAGCCGGGCGTAACCACGGCCTGGCATCGGCTGAATGGTATTTCCGAGAGGTACATCATCGTGTCGGGCCGGGGCCGCGTGGAAATCGACGAACTCGAGCCGGTCGATGTCGAGCCGGGCGACGTGGTGCGCATCGCCGCCGGCAGCCGCCAGCGTATCACCAATACCAGCGACGGCGACCTCGTGTTTTACGCGGTCTGCGCACCCCCGTTCCTCAAGGAATGCTATACCAATCTCGAATAGCGGGCTCGAACTTAGTGAACAATCAAACAACTGGCATCGGGAAGCATCATGGAAAACAAGGTCCTCAACTTCGAACACAAGCTAAGCCTTTTCGACGAACACTGGACCCCAAAAGTCATCGCCGAGATGAATGACTACCAGTTCAAAATCGTCAAGCTTCAGGGCGATTTTGTCTGGCGCGATCATCCCGATACCGACGAGACTTTCATCGTGCTCGACGGTCGACTTCGAATCGAGTTTCGTGACGGTCATGTCGACGTCGGCAAGGGTGAAACGTTTGTCGTGCCGCAAGGCGTGGAACACAAACCTCGCGCCGAAGAAGCGGTAAAACTGCTGCTGATCGAGCCACGCGGTATTGTGAATACTGGCGACAATGCGGGCGAGCTCACCGCCGAAAACGACGTATGGATCTGACGTGGCGCTAGTCACCGATATCAGCCTGTGGGCGCTGATCAGGCACCTCGGGCAATGGCTCACCAATCTGCGACGTGCCGGCAGGGAGCGCAAGCGACAGTCGATCGAGGCGTTGCGCAAGGTGATCGTCGCGGCACGCAGCACCCGGGCTTACCTGCGCAGCATCAAGGATGGCGCGCAACAGGATCACGGGCAGGAGGCCAGGCTATCCGCGATGTGGACCGAACTCGGATTCGTACTCAAGGACCTCGGCCTCGGCGCCCTGGCCAAGCGCTGTGACATTACCGGCCGGTACTGGGCCGATCCGGACCAGTTCGATCGCGAATTCCTCGGTAAGGCTGATGTCGGTCTCGCGCGCATGGAACAGCTGGCCCGGCAAATGGTCGCCGAAATCGAGCGCGGCTAGGTGGGCATGACAGACTCACGCCGCAGGTTTTCGGATCGTGTCGCCGACTACGTCAGGTTTCGTCCCGGTTATCCGCCCGGGCTGGTGGCGGAGTTGCTCGCTGCAATGAAGAATACCGAAACGTCGGAGGCCGCAGACATCGGCTCGGGCACGGGCATATTTACGCGGCTGCTGCTCGAGCGGGGTATCCGCGTCTACGCGGTCGAGCCGAACGCCAACATGCGCCAGGCCGCCGAATCGCACCTCGCCTCGTACCCGGACTTCGTCAGCATCGATGGCGATGCCGAGAATACCGGGCTGGCAGGCGCCTCGGTCGACCTGGTGACCGCCGCGCAGGCTTTCCACTGGTTCAACAACGATCGCTCCAGGGCTGAGTTCCGACGCATCCTGAAGCCCGGTGGCAGGCTCGCGCTGATCTGGAACCGGCGCCGGCTGAGCCAGCCGTTGCAACAGGCCTACGATGCGCTGCTGCGGAAATTCGCCCCCGAGTACGGCAGGGTGAATCATATGAACCTGTCCGACGACGATCTCGCCCGATTTTTTAGCGCGGGACGCATGCAGGTTTTGCGCTTTGACAATAGCCAGCGGCTCGACTTCGACGCCTTGATCGGATTGCTCAAATCCGCGTCTTATTGTCCGGCCGAGGACACCCGGGAATTTGGATTGCTGCGCGACGAACTGCGTCGCCTGTTCGCACGATTCGCGGATCGGGACTGCATCGATTTAGAATACGACACCGAGCTTTACTACGGGCCCGTCGCAGGATGAAAGTCACCGTCTGCCAGCTCGACAACCGCCCTGGCTCGCTCGAACCGATGCTCGACGAACTGGCCGCTCATATCCGCCGTGAAAATTCCGATTTCCTGTTATTGCCGGAAATGTGTTTTTTCGACTGGCTCGCGGCCGAGCGGCAAGTGGACAGCGAGCGCTGGCTGAAAGCGGTCGAGGCGCATGCCGGGCATATCCTGGAACTCGGCAGGCTTGGCGCCAGCGCGGTAATCGGCACGCGCCCGGTCGTCAGCGAGCAAGGAGATTTTCGTAACCAGGCCTACCTGTGGACCAGCGAGCCGCGGGTGCAGCCGGTACACGAAAAATATTACCTCCCCGACGAGGAAGGCTACTGGGAAGCGGGCTGGTACCGGCGCGGCCAGCTGTCTTTCGAACCCTGCAGCGCGCTCGACATCGGCATCGGCGTGCAGATCTGCACCGAGATGTGGTTCTTCGAATGGGCGCGCCATTTCGCACGGGCCGGAGTCGAGCTGCTGTGCGTCCCACGCGCCACGCCGCACGCATCGGTGGCAAAATGGCTCGCCGGCGGCCAGGCCGCCGCGGTCTGCGCCGGCGCCTACTGCCTGTCGTCCAACCTGTGGAATCCACCGGGCAGCCGCGCCGACTGCGGCGGGCGCGGATGGATCGTATCGCCCGAGGGTGACGTGCTGGCGCTAACCGATCCCGACTCGCCCTTCGCGACTCTCGGCATAGATATCGAGTTCGCGCGACGCAGCAAAACGACCTACCCTCGCTACGTTGCCGAATAAAAGGGTAAACTACCCTTCCCTGCTTGCGACGAGTCGAGATTATC